>JANYLL010000281.1 GCA_025357895.1 Ignavibacteriota bacterium | reverse complement strand
GATAAGAGCTATGAAGAGTATTCCCATGACAAAATTGAAAACTCGGATATCATCTTCATTGCTCTTCCCCCAGAGAATGCCATGCATATTGTACCGCAACTTTTGAAGAGCGGGAAGAAAGTGGTCGATCTCAGCGGTGATTTCCGATTGAAAGATGCAAGCAAATATAAAGAATACTATAAAGCAGAACACCATGCTGCCACGCTGCTTTCCTCCGCATGTTATGGAATGCCTGAACTACATCGTGAAGCAATAGTCAAAACATTATTACTTTCAAATCCCGGCTGCTATCCGACGAGCGCAATTATTCCATTAGCTCCGCTATTAAAAAATAATTTGATCGAGTCTGATGATATTTCGATCAGTTCTCTATCGGGTGTATCAGGAGCCGGAAGAAAAGCAAGTTTGGATCTCTCCTTTGCAGAAGTTGACGGATCTGTAAAAGCATATAAAATTGGAGAACATCAGCATATACCGGAGATCGAATCGGTTCTATCGGAATATTCTGAAAAAAAAATTACGGTGACTTTTGTCCCTCATCTTCTGCCCACAGTCCGCGGAATATATACAACAACATTCGCAACACTGAAAGCGAATGCTACAAAAAATTCTATAGATGAAGTTTACCGTTTATCATTTAACAACGAGCCTTTTGTTCGATATCTCGGCAATGAATTGCCCGAACTAAAAAGCGTAGTAGGAAGCAATTTTATTGATACTGGATGGAAGATCGATCCTCATAGCGGGAAACTTATTATTTTTTCGGCTATTGATAATCTCATCAAAGGTGCGGCGGGACAGGCAGTGCAAAATATGAACCTCATGTACGGATTCGATGAAGGGGAAGGGTTATATTTATGAATAATTTTAAGGAAATAACAGGTGGCGTGACTGCGGCAAAGGGATTTGAAGCAGCCGGGATATATTGCGGTATTAGAAAAGCAAAAAAAGATATTGCTATCATTCGCTCAGTTGTGCCTGCTAAAGTTGCCGCCGTTTTTACTTTAAACAAGACGTTAGCAGCTCCTGTCGTACTTGATAAATTAGTCCTGAATCGATCCAATCGCTGCTCGGCAATTGTTGTCAATAGCGGCAACGCTAATGCCTGCACTGGAGAAAAAGGTTTTGGAGATGCCGAGCGCATGGCGGAATTAACGGCGAAGTCTTTAAGCATTCCTAAAGATGAAGTTCTTGTCGCTTCGACGGGTGTGATCGGTCAGTATCTTCCGATGGATGTGATCGAAACAGGAATTCGCGAAGTTGCAGCAATTCTTTCACCGAATGGAGGTGATGATACAGCAGAAGCGATCATGACCACTGATACATTTGCAAAAACGTGTACGGTAAGTTTTGAGATCGGCGGAAAACAAGTTATCATTGGCGGAATTGCAAAAGGCTCCGGAATGATCGAACCGAACATGGCAACGATGCTTGCATTCATAACTACAGATGTGAACATTGAAGATAGTCTATTGCAAAAAGTTTTTCGCAAAGGTATCAACCGTTCATTTAATCGCATTTCCGTTGATGGTGATATGAGCACGAACGATATGGCAGTTATTCTTGCCAATGGACTTGCTGAAAATGGAGAGATTGTTGAAAGTACAGATGAGGCTATGCTTTTCGAATCCGCTCTTGATCATGTTGTCATCTCTCTTGCAAAAATGATCGCACGCGATGGCGAAGGTGCCACAAAGCTTGTGGAGATCGAAGTAAAGGGTGCGGCTTCACATAAAGATGCAGTAATGGCGGCACGCTCAGTTGCGAATTCCAATTTAGTTAAAACTGCAATTCATGGCGAAGATGCAAATTGGGGGAGAATTCTCGCCGCTCTTGGGTATTCAGGTGTCGATCTTTTTCCCGAACAGATCGAACTATCGATGAATGATCTTCCGATACTCGGTAAAGGATATACAATTCTTATCGATGAAATAAAAGCGAAAGCAGCTCTATCAGAAAAAAATATTTCGCTATCGATCAATCTTAATCAAGGAAATGACAGCGCAACGTTCTGGACATGCGATCTGACAAAGGAGTACATCCACATTAATGCAAGTTACCGGTCATAATTTTTTTTAAGGAGATAACGAGAGTGTTAAAAAATACAACAAAAGAAGATATCCTCATTGAAGCGCTTCCTTATATACAGCGGTATGAAGGAAAGACATTCGTTATTAAATATGGCGGAGCGGCAATGACCGATACAGATCTGCAGGAGTCGTTTGCAAAAGACGTTACGCTCTTAAAAAAGATTGGTATTAATATTGTCATCGTGCATGGCGGCGGCAAGGCAATCACTGATCTTTCGGGAAAGCTCGGATTAGAAACGCGCTTCCATGACGGACAGCGTATTACGGATGCAGAGACTCTTTTAAATGTTGTCATGACACTTGTTGGCACGACAAATAAAGATATCGTACGTCTTATAAATCGCAACGGCGGATCGGCCGTTGGTTTATCCGGCATGGATGGCGAACTTCTTCAAGCTAAAAAATTTCTTTATAACGGTATTGATCTTGGTTTTGTCGGCGAAGTTGAATCGGTAAACACAAAATTTATCGAATTGCTTTTAAGCAACGGCTCTATTCCTGTGATCGCTCCTGTGGGAGTTGGGGCTGATGGCGAAATGTATAACATCAATGCAGACCTTGCTGCAGCTTCGATCGCTTCAGCGCTTAATGCGGAGAAGCTTTTCTACATGACCGATACGGAAGGAATATTAATTGATGGCGAACTCATTCCGACGCTGACCAATGGAAAAGCAAAACAATATATTGCCGAAGGACTTATCTCTGGCGGCATGGTGCCAAAAGTGCAGTCATCATTCGATGCGATCGAGCAGGGTGTGAAGAAAGTACATATAATTAATGGTACGGTAACGCATTCTATTTTACTTGAAATTTTTACAAACGTCGGAGTGGGCACGCAGATCATTAAATCTGAAAAACTCAAACAGAATATAGAAAAGAAAAACAAGAAGGAGCAAGATTTTCTTGATTTCTCAACGCTTACAAAATATGGACTCTACGAGCTTTTCCATCTTGCTGATAAGCTGAAAAAAACTCCCGAACTGCGTCCGCTTACTGGAAAATCAATTGCGCTTATTTTTCAAAAGCCTTCTTTGCGTACGCGAATTTCATTTGAAGTTGGTATTGCGCAGTTGGGAGGCATACCGATCGTTTTAAATAATGAAACCATCGGACTTGGAACACGTGAGAGTTCGTATGATGTAGCAAAAGTATTATCACGCTATAATGACGGTATCGTTGCTCGTGTTTTCGAGCATTCACTTCTTGAAGAACTTGCTGCACATGGCACGGTGCCTGTTATTAATGCGCTCAGTGATCTGTTGCATCCATGCCAGATACTGGCTGATGTTTATACACTCTATGAACATAATGCACTCCGTCCCGGAATGAAAATAGTATTTATTGGTGACGGAAATAATGTTGCAAATTCCTGGATAGAATTAGCGGGAATATTTCCGATGCACTTTGTTCTAGGTGCTCCGAAAGGTTTTCAACCAGATCCCGTTGTAATGCAGAAATCTTTAGCCGCCGGAATTAGTAAAATTGAAATTATTGATGACCCGGTAAAAGCTGCGAATGGTGCGGACGTTCTCTATACTGATGTCTGGACTAGCATGGGACAAGAAGATGAAAAGCAAAAGCGACTTGCTGCATTCAAAGGCTTCACGATCAGCAAAAAACTTCTTGACCATGCTTCGCCAAATTGTCTCGTGATGCATTGTCTGCCCGCGCATCGCGGTGAAGAGATTACGGATGAGGTAATGATCGGATCGCAATCGGTTATTTTCGATCAGGCAGAAAATCGCTTGCATATTCAAAAAGCGCTTCTCTGTTCACTTTTTGGTTCTATTGATAGTTCTATGATACAGAAATTTTCTATTGAAGCCAAAAATTATGAAAAAACAAAAGCGACAGTTTCTGCTTAAAGAGATCATCAAGCGGAAAGTAATTTCCAGTCAGGAAGAACTTGTCGATGAATTAAAAAATGGCGGCGAATCTGTTAATCAGGCAACGCTATCACGTGATCTGCGCGAAATGGGTATTAATAGAATAAATACTCCGCAAGGCTTACGATATGCATTTTCAGAAGAAGGAGAAGAGAAAAGAACTCGAATGTTGATCTCATACGAAGTGCAAAACATTACTTCAAATGAATCAATGATCGTCGTTCATACACTTCCCGGAAGAGCACAAGGCGTTGCCGAAATGCTTGATAGATTAAAAATTCCGGAAGTTCTGGCAACACTTGCCGGAGACAACACCATTTTTATCGCTCCGAAATCAATTAAATATATTAAGAAGGTAGAAAGCGCTCTCAGAGAATTTATTACACAAGAATAATAATTAGAAAGTACCATGAGAATTGAAGGGATAGATGGCGCAAAGATCGCGCTTGCATTTTCCGGCGGATTGGATACATCGGTCATGATCAAATGGCTGCAGGAAAATTATAACGCGGAGATCGTGACGGTTTCAGGTGATCTTGGTCAGGAAAAAGAGCTTAAGGGCATTCGCGAAAAAGCATTTGCTCTTGGCGCAGTTGCTGCTTATGAAGTTGATCTTAAAGAAGAGTTTGTAAATGATTTTGCTTTTCATGCCCTCAAGGCCGGAGCGCTCTATGAAGGCTTATATCCGCTAGCAACAGCACTCGGCAGACCTCTTCTCGGCAAAGCACTTGTTGAAGTTGCAAAGAAAGAGAATTGTACCGTTGTTGCTCATGGATGTACCGGAAAAGGAAATGATCAGGTTAGGTTTGAAGCGGCAGTTTGGGGTATTGCACCTGATCTGAAAGTTATAGCGCCTGTTCGCAATTGGGAATTCCGTTCTCGTGAAGATGAAATGGCATATTGCACAGAGCGTGGAATACCTGTTGCAGCAACGAAAGCAAGTCCGTATTCTATTGATGAAAATATCTGGGGCACAAGTATAGAATGCGGAGTTTTGGAAGATCCGACCGCAGCGCCTCCTGAAGATGCGTATCAACGAACACTTTCTCCTGAAGATGCACCTTCTGATAGCATGAATATTTCAATCGATTTTATTAACGGAACTCCTGTTGCCGTTAATAACGAGAAAATTACTTCTGTCGAATTAGTCAGAAAATTAAATCGAATTGCCGGTGAATATGGAATCGGTCGTCTCGATCTTATCGAGAATCGCTTAGTTGGGATTAAGTCGCGAGAGATCTATGAGGCTCCTGCAGCAACACTTCTGCATTTTGCACATCGAGAGCTTGAACGACTGACGATTGATAAATGGACAACTCGCTATAAAGAGCAGATGTCACCGGCTTATGCAGAGCTAATTTACAACGGCTTATGGTATTCTCCGCTTCGCGAGGCAATGGATGCCTTCATTGATGAAACACAAAAGCGAGTAACAGGAAATGTTATTGTCAAATTATACAAAGGTACAATGCGTGTTCTTTCGCGCTCATCGGAATATTCATTGTATGACCAGGCTCTTGCCTCATATACATCTGAAGATACATTCGATCATTCAGCAGGTGAAGGATTTTCAAAGATCTTCTCACTTCCTCTGAGAACGATTGCTCGTTCGAAAGAAAAAATACTTACATCTGTTGAATAGGCATGAGCGAAGTACAAGAAAAATCTCCCCTTTGGGGTGGAAGATTTCGTAAACAACTTCATCCTGATGCGAAGAAGTTTTCGTCATCTATTGCTTCGGATAAACGATTAGCTGAAGATGATATTGATGGAAGCATTGCGCATGTTACGATGCTTGGTGAATGTGGAGTTGTACCCAAAAGCGAATCCGATCAAATCGTTAATGCCTTAAAGCAGATCAAAGAAGAAATTATTTCGGGAAAACTTATTCTATCCGATCAAAGCGAAGATGTTCATCTTGCAATTGAAGAAATACTAACGGAGAGAGTTAGTGCAGTTGGCGGAAAACTTCATACTGCAAGAAGCCGGAATGATCAGGTTGCATTAGACCAAAGATTATTTTTACGAAAAGCAATTAAGGGTTTGCAATCTTCAGTTGAAGGTCTTCAACTTAGTCTGACTACAAAAGCTGAAGAAAATGAGGGGACGATCATTCCAGGATACACTCACATGCGACGGGCGCAGCCTATCTTGCTTGCACATCATTTGTTAGCGTATGTATCAATGTTCGGGCGTGATGGCGAAAGGCTTTCCGATTGCTATAAGCGAGTAGATCTATCGCCTCTTGGCGCTGCAGCTTTTGCAGGAACATCATTCGCCATAAATAGAAAGTCTGTTGCATCGCAACTTGGTTTTTCTGATATAGTATATAACAGCGTTGATGCAGTTAGTGATAGAGATTATCTTATTGAAATAGCCAGTGTTTGCAGCATCCTCATGATGCATTTGAGCAGAATGGCAGAAGAGCTTATTCTTTGGTCAACGGTTGAGTTCGGTTTTGTAGAAATGGATGATAGCATCAGTACCGGCTCAAGCATTATGCCGCAGAAAAAAAATCCTGATATTGCAGAACTTGTTCGCGGCAAAACCGGAAGAGTGTATGGTTCACTCATGAATCTTCTGACGATCATGAAAGGTCTGCCGCTTGCTTATAATCGTGATATGCAATGCGATAAGGAGCCGATGTTCGAGGTGATTGATACAACTGCCGATTGTCTTACAATGATGAAACTCGTGGTAGAAAATATTTCATTCAACACAGAGAGGTTAAAGCAAACTTTACAAGATGGCTATTTAACAGCAACAGAAGTTGCTGACTATCTTGTAAGAAAAGGCGAGACGTTCCGCGAAGCGCATCGCATCACCGGCGAACTTGTAGGTCACTGCGCGGGAAATGAAATCCATTTTAGTGCTCTTGATCTTGTAAAATTGCAATCCTTCTCGGAAAGATTCACAGAAGATGTATTTGATATTCTTGATCCTGAACGGAGTATTCTTTTAAAAGCATCGGAAGGTAGTTCATCACATGAAAGCGTTGAGGCACAACTTACATATTGGAAAAATAAATTACAATAAACTTTATGGAAGAAACAATGACAAGGCCGGGTATTGCAATTGATTCGCTATCAGATCGTGAGAAAAAAGTATTTTTTCCGACGTACGAAAGATTTTCCATCGGAAAAGTTGTCTCTGCTTCCGGTTCTTATATTTATACAGAAAATGGAGATAAATATCTCGATGTCATCGCCGGACTTGGTGTTAATGCCCTCGGTCATTCGCATCCGGCAGTAGTGAAAGCTGTTCAGGAGCAGGTTGTTTCATATATGCATCTATCGAATCTTTATTTGCAGGATGTGCAAGTTGAACTTGCCGAAAAACTTTCTCAGTTAAGCGGTTGGAGCAAAGTTTTTTTTACTAACTCAGGCACAGAAGCTGTTGAAGGTGCTTTGAAACTTGCAAGAAAATATTTTTCGTCTGCTGATAAAACAGAGCTCATTGGTGTCTCCAATGCTTTTCACGGGAGAACCTATGGTGCACTTAGCGTAATGGACAAAGGAAAGTATCGTGATGGATTCGGTCCTTTTCTCGAAGAAGCAGGCAGCCTCATTCCATATTCAGAGGAAAATCTTCAGAAAAGAGTATCGGCAAAAACAGCGGCTGTTATTATCGAAGTTATTCAAGGCGAAGGCGGAATTGTTGAAATCCCTGTTCCTTTTGTCGAAACACTTCATAGACTTCAAAATAAATTCGGTTTCCTTATTATTGCCGATGAAATTCAATCGGGTATCGGAAGAACCGGAAAATTCTTTGCTTACGATCATTATGGGTTGCAGCCTGATATTGTCGTCTGTGCTAAAGCCATCGGCGGCGGGCTGCCTCTTGGTGCGATCTTATCCAATGAAACCGTAGCTTCGGCATTCAAACCCGGAATGCACGGCACGACATTCGGAGGAAATGCTTTGGCATGTGCTGCAGGCTTAGCAGTTTTAACTGAACTTGAAAATGGATTATTGGATCAGGTAAATACTGAATCGGAATATCTTATAAGCAGGCTCTATAAGTTAAAAGCAAAATATTCCGAAACGATTAAAGAAATTCGCGGCAAAGGATTTATGATCGGAGTGGAATTATTAAAGCCTGCTAAAGAAATTCATATAGCGTTGTTAGAAAAAAAGATCATCACCAACGTAACGGCTAATACTGTTCTCCGTCTATTGCCGCCCCTTATCTTCAATCATGAGAATACCGATACCTTTATCTCTGAATTCGATAGCGTTCTTACCGGAGTGTAGTTTATCTTGCTAAGAAAAAAAGAATAATAAAGAGGACGATAGATAAAGGTATGGCGTGAAGAAAAAGGCTATAGCTATAGTGAAGATACTTCAACCGCTTCAAATGCAGAATCAAATCGGGGCTTTTTTCAATATGCTCATGATGAGCCAGCACCGAACTATGAATGCTCGGTCGTACCGAGAGAAGTGAAAAAATAACAGTAAGCAAAGAGACTGCTATCAGAAGAAAGAAAGGGATAGCTACGATGGTAAATGAGATTCCGCCATTCATCAGTAGTCCCATACTTAAAATGCTTAAGGCAAGAATAAAGGCATTTGCTATGATCATGATCTGCGCTTTCTTATCATTGGCAAAATGCTGATGTCCATCCAAATCAGGAATGGGTTTAGAAATCTCCTTAATATTTGATTTAAATAAGGAATTCCAATCATCCTCATTCAATTCGGAATTATCAATATTGCTTTGCTCTTTAAGTATTTCTTGTTCTTCCTTAGCAAATTTGCGAATTGCTTTATAGTTTATTCTAATATTCTCAGCTTGCTGCCTGCCATATTTTTTCTGAGCGTAATTCGTAAAATATCTGTGCCCGGTTAAAAGATCAAGATTCTGACGAGCCCATTCTTCGTCATTTTGAACTATACCCAGCGCTTTTTCCCACTCGATATGAAGCAGTTCGCTCTGCTCGAAAAAGGATTTTCTTCCAAGACCTGATAGGTCGGCATCGGCAACGATCTCTTCTAAAAGATTTTTAGGCTGCTGCGGAATTTTCGTTGCCCTGATACAGCCGGTAACAAGCTTGATCTTTACTTCAGGATAATGTTCTTTGCTAAGAAACTCAGTTGCAATGCGGACACTAATTTCTTCATGACCTCGATAAATTTCTGTATAACCGGTATCGTGAAGCCATCCGGCAAGCATTACGACTTCGATACCTTCTTCGCCGAGTTGCATGCCCTTGCCGATCTTCTGTGCAGTATCAGCGACCATCTTGCTGTGTTCAAAGGTATGGTAAACTAAATACTCCGCCAGACGCTCTTTGAAGAGCACTGAGACAAACTCCGCTGCTTTGCTGACGATGTCGCTTTCTTTTGGCATGATGTTACTGGTACAAATCTACAAAAGATTTCTCATTCTCGTTACTTTCCCGCAAATTTTTCGTAATTTTCGGTATTACGAATCATCTAATATGAAAACACTGATTATTGCTCTCATAGCCATATTAATAAATCCGGCATTTGCCCAAAAGGATTTCACCGTATCCGGGTTTATGCAGCATACTGATCTTGAAGGTGGGTGCTGGTTCCTTCTGGCAAAGAATACTAAATATGAACTTACTGCTTCTCCGGAAATTCTGGCTACCTGCCATGTCGAAGGCCGAATGCTAACGCTTCGCGCTCATTTAGCGCCGATGATGAAATCCATTTGTATGATCGGAACAATGATCGAAGTGACGGAAGTGCTCGATACCCTTTTCCATCCGCATAATCCTCCATTTGAAAGGAAGAAGATCAAAGGTATTATCCGTAAAACAAAAGCAGGATGCTGGTATGTAGCTTCCGGTAAACGCCGCTACGAATTGCAGCAGCCAATCCCAGCAAAATTCATGCATTCCGGCGCACGATACAATAGGCTTTCCGTCCTCCTTCCGGATACCGAAAGCCAGTGCAATATGAATGGCGTTATCACCATTAGTGAATTAGAACCTGACATGAAATCCAAAGAAGCCAAAGAGCGGAAAAGCGATCCGAGGTGATCGCACTCAGCCTTTCATCGCCGGAATATACAAATCCTCGATATACTGCTTCATCATTCTTTCACTGCAAAAACTCGGGATCACGGAGCACATGGATTCTTTTACGATCTGCAGCCATTCGTTGGGTACATCATCGAGATCGCGCTTATAATAGAGCGGAATAATTTCTTCTTCAAGCAATTTATAAATTTCCAGTGCATCATGTGCATCTTGCAACTCGGGATCTTCGCCTTCATGCGCTTCGATCGCCCAACCGTTTTTCCCGTTATAACCTTCGCACCACCAGCCGTCGAGCACTGATAGATTCGGCACTCCGTTGATCGCTGCCTTCATGCCGCTTGTGCCCGATGCTTCCATGGGCGCGCGCGGAGTGTTCATCCAGAGATCTACTCCCTGCACAAGAAGTTTTGCCGAATGCATATTGTAATTTTCCAGAAAAACGATTTTTCCCCGAAACAAAGGATCAGATGCATAATCCCATATTCTTTTGATAAGCTCTCTTCCGCCTTCATCTGCCGGATGCGCTTTGCCGCTGAAGATGATTTGTACAGGCATCGTCGGTTGATTCAGTATCCGCGCCAGCCTATCGGGATCTCGGAATAGAAGAGTCGAACGTTTATAGGTTGCAAATCTTCGGGCAAAACCAATGGTGAATGCATAGGGATTAAAGAATGCGCCTCGCGTAATGAGTTCGGTTTCAGATTCATCAACTTGTGAATTGCGCAAGGTATCAACGATGGTGCGCATTAAATTGCGCGAGAGTTCGCTTCGGATATTCCACAGAACGGCATTTGGAATCTCAAGAATTTTTTGCCAGAGCGATTCATCGCGCAATTTATATTTCCACTTCGGGTCAATAGCATAACTAAAAAGTGATGCAAGTTCCGGCGCAAGCCATGTGGGAATGTGGACACCGTTAGTCACGCTTGTGATCGGATGTACAGGAGTATTATATTCTTTCCACATCTCGCGAGTAACTTCGCCGTGCTTTATACTGACGGCATTTCGGCGGTCGCTCATATTCATAGCAAGTGCCGTCATATTAAATAATTCTCCGGATGGATCGGCGTGTTTTCCTTCAGCAAGAAATTCTTCCTGAGTCAAACCGAGTTCAGTTATTGTATCGTGAAAATAATCGGCAACGGCATCAAGATTAAAGGCATCATGCCCTGCAGGGACAGGCGTATGCGTAGTAAAAATACTTGTTGCGCGAATATGCGTCAATGCATTGGTAATTGATTTGCCACCTTCAACTTCCTGACGCAGACGTTCGATGAACATGAATGAGGCATGACCTTCATTTGCATGCCAAACGTCAGGTTTTATTCCAAGAGCGCAAAGCGCACGAACACCGCCGACACCAAGTGCGATCTCCTGACGCAGTCGGTACATTTTATCGCCACCATAGAGGCGTTGCGTAATTTGTCTATCATCAGGATCATTTTCATCGAGATCGGAATCCATTAGATAGATCGTCACATTCCCGACCTTTACGCACCATATCTGCAGATGAAGTTTTCTTTGTTCATCTCCTAGATGAAGTGAAATGATAAGCGGCGTTCCGTCAGTTGTCGTAACTTTTTTCAGAGGACATTTGTCATACACCAGATGTCTGTATTCAGCGATCTGTTCGCCTGCGGATGTTATATGCTGCTCAAAATATCCGTATGGATACAAAAAGCCGACGGCGACGATGGGCATTCCCAGGTCATGAGCCGTCTTAATGTGATCACCTGCGAGTACACCCAGTCCGCCTGAGTAAATGGGGAGACTGGAATGAATACCATACTCAGCAGAAAAATATGCTACGCTTTTTGTTTCGATCTGAGGATGTTCAATATTTACAAATCTGTCTTTTCGTGCGAGATCATTTTCGTAATGTACAATGAGTGCGTCGTACATTTTAAGAAATGCAACATCAGTTGATAACGTAATTAGTCGCTCAGCCGGTACTTCGCGTAACAGACGTATGGGATTGTGTTCGCTTGTCCACCAATGCAGACGCGAGATCGCGCGGAAGATAGCGCGTGCTTCTTCGTTAGAACTCCACCAAAGATCATAGGCAATATCGCCTAAGCGGTTAATGCGTTCAGGAAGTTCGATCGTAGATTTCGTAAATTCGTTAGCTGACATTCAGGGGTTGTAAATTTTGAGCTACATGAAACACCAAAAGTGTTCAAGATGTCGTCAAATTCTTATGAAGAAATAATTTTTTAATATGGGAAGATCAGATTGGCGGGGCGAAACAGTTAAAGTTGGCGATGTGGAATTGTATTATGAAATTCACGGTGAAGGTGAGCCGCTTATCTGTCTGCATAATTTCAGTTCGAATTCGCGCGATAGGTTTACTCCGCTGCTGCCGATCTTGGCAAAAAAATATAAATGCTATCTCGTCGATCTTCGCGGTCACGGGCGTTCTGATAACCCCATAAATGATTGGACTAAGGAACAATTCTCGCGCGATATCATTGGATTCTGTAAGGCATTGAATATTGACTCGGCTTTTTTCCTTGCTGTAAGTTCAGGCGGGATGACAATGCTGCGCGTTGCACGCTATGCTCCGGATCTTGTACGAGCAATGGTGATTGATTCGGCTACATACCGTATTCCTCCAGAAGCGCAAAAATATTATAAAGCTCCGGACTCGCTCAGCCCGAAATTACAGGAGTATTACAAGAAAGCGAATGAAATTTACGGAGCGGGCTATTGGCATGAATTAGCTCAGGCGTTTTATAATTTCCGACTGCCCGATTGTGATATAAATATTCCGCTCGAATCATTGAAGGAGATCACAACGCCAACTCTAATCATCCATGGCGACCGCGATAATTTTTTCCCCGTATCCATTGCCACTGCAATGAAGATGACGATTCCGAACTCGGAATTATCGGTCTTTCCGAATACGCAGCATATCGTGATGGAGTTTTATCCGGAGAGGGTTGCGGAGATGGCGGTGGAGTTTTTTGAAAAACAATAAATAAAAAAAACGCAGAATTTCTTCTGCGTTTTTTTATTTTTATAATGTAATTCTTAGTGTGTCTTTCCGAGCGGCGCAAGGAGATACGAAAATCCGATCTGAATCGTATGGATCGGGCTTTTGGTTATGGGAGTTGTTGTTTGTCCCGGCG
>JANYLL010000018.1 GCA_025357895.1 Ignavibacteriota bacterium | reverse complement strand
AAGGGCGTAAGACGAAAAACCAACAAGCTCCCAGAAAATATAGAGAGCAAAAAGATTATTTCCGATCACGATGCCAAGCATCGAGAAAGTAAAGATTCCGAGATAAGCAAAATACCTTGAGTACCGAATATCCCCCGCCATATATACGCTGCTGAATAGATGGACGAGGAAAGAAATAAGCGTTACGACAACGAGCATGATCGCCGTCAGATTATCGATCATGATACCAGTCATCAGATTCCATTCACCCACTCCGGGCACATTCCCGAAGCTCACCCATTTCGTTGACCAGTTTATCGTGCCGGGAATTCCGGAAAGTTTTGTATAGCAAATATAGATCGCAAGTGCAAGCGCTGTACCGAGAATCGGCAAGCCGACAAAATGCGCATGCTTCTGCAGTCGTTTCTGATTAAAAATAATAATCACAAAACTGAGCAGCGGCAACCCAAGAATAATTAGCGATAATATTAAGAGTTGATCCATAGAGCTTTAGTCTCTGAGCGAATCCACTTCGGATGGATTAACCGATTTGAAGTTCTTATAAATATTGAGTACGATTGCAAGCGCAACAGCAGCTTCGCCTGCAGCGATGACGATAACAAAGATCGCAGCCATCTGACCGCCGATATTGACGCCGCCATACCGGCTGAATGCGATAAAATTAATATTGGCAGCATTCAAGATCAGCTCGACTCCCATCAGAACGGCAATAACATTGCGACGCGAAAGCATCGCAAAGATACCCAGCACGAATAGTATCGCGCCGATAACAAGAAAATGATTTAGTCCGACGGTCATAGAGTTCTTAGTTCTTTATGCTTAGTTCTTAATGGATTCATACGGATTCTGCAATAACCTCTTCTTCCGGTGTTGGTTCAGTTCGTGCGATCATCGTTGCTCCGAGTAATGATACTAAGATCAAAACGGAGATCACTTCGAACGGAAGCAAAAAATCTGTAAGAAAAAGTGCGCCTATCTCAGTTGCAGTACCCGATGAACCTTCATGAGTTTTTGCTTCATCCGGCGATCCGTATTTTACATTCAACGCTTCACCTGTTGCATCTTTATTCCATTTGCTTTGCGACCATGGAAGAGATGAATGCGAAGCCCATGAAGAAACGGTTTTGGATTTTCCATCAACCGATTTTTCAACGTGCGTTGCCGCAGTTCCAAAAAATGCCGCCATTAAGATCGCAAATAACCCAAGAGCTAGAACTCCTGCAACCCAACGTGAACCTGTCGATGCGCGAATATCAACTCTGCCGATACGCGTGGTCAGCATAACTCCGAAGATCAATAAGATCAGAATTCCACCTACATATACAAGCAACTGCGTTACAGCAAGGAAATCGGCATTCGCCATGACATAGAGTCCGGCAATTCCGAAAAAAGTAAAGAGCAATGCAAAAGCGGCATACACGATATTTTTTGCAAGCGCCGTAGTCAAAGCGCCTGCTACCGTTATTGCTCCGAAGATATAAAAAATAATATCAAACATTTTTGTCTTTAAATTTTACGTTATCCCGCTTTAAATGGCGGCGGCTTGATCCCACCCGGTTTCGCAGCAAAAGGCGGCGGTTTTACTCCGCCGGCATTTGGCGGTGCGGATTGAGTCGGAGCTTGCGGAGCAGCAGGCGCAGGATTTGCTGCAGCAGCCTTTGCCTTTTCTTCTGCCTGCTTTGCACGTTCAGCGGCAGCGCGTTCTTCATCTTTTCTTGCATTCTCGATATGAATAGCAGCTTCTGCAGTATCCATCGTTGCATAATTATAGATAAGATTCACGCGGTCATATTCAGAAAATTCATACACATCCGTCATGATAATGCATTCGGTCGGGCATGGATAAACACACAGTCCGCAATAACAACACTTTGCAATATCAATATCAAAACGGGTAACCCATAAAGATTTTTTCTTTCCGTTCGATGTGGTGCCGATATTTTCTCCGGCAACAACTTTTGCCGTGTCGATCGTAATGCAATTCACAGGACATGCGCGTGAACATTGATCGCAGCCGATGCAATCATCCATATTGACATAAAGCCTGTTACGTGCGCGTTCCGGTAATTGGAAACGAGCTTCGGGATTCGGATATTGTCTTGTCACCTTCGGTTTTAGAAGATGCTTCATAACAATAGACATTCCCTTGAATGCCGTCCCTAATCCTTCTTGTATGTCCTTAAAATATCCGCTCATGTGTAATTAATTCTCAAAATCTCTTTGCTCAACACTCTCATTATCATCCGGCGTCAGTAAATTCCCGAATGCTCCGATGATCTGTATTACATGCCCGATCAGCGCCAAGTTGCCCAGATGAATTCTCCATTCCCGCAACTCACTTAACCAACCAACTCCGGCAAGCAACGTGCCGATGAAAAAAATCAGATTAAAAACCAGCCGGCGTTTCCACATTTAGTGCGCAAGAAACGTTACGATGGTGCCGACGATCAAAACTGTTGCCATGCCGAACGGAATCATCACCTTCCAACAGATATACATCAGTTGGTCAACACGTAAACGCGGAAGCGTCCAGCGTATCCATATTTGTATCATGACAAACGTAAAAGCTTTTCCTACAAACCAGATCGCACCCATCCACGGTGCATCCAAAAACCCTGCAAATGGCGAATTCCAGCCGCCTAAAAATAATACCGATGCTATCGCGCTGACAGCGAACATATTTGCATATTCAGCTAAAAAGAATAATGCAAATTTCATTGCAGAATATTCCGTGTGATAACCGGCAACAAGTTCAGACTCAGCTTCGGGAATATCAAATGGAACGCGATTCGTCTCAGCAAGAGAAGCAACAATATAAATAATGAATGATACAAGCATCACCGGTGTAAGAAGCCAGGCATAATTTCCGCCGAAGCCTGCAAGGCTTTTTGGTCCTCCGAAAATAAACCAGTTTTGCAGACCGCCTTGCTGTAATTTGCAGATCGTCTGCATATCCATTGTGCCGGCTATCATCACGACCGATAAGATCGCAAGTCCCGCAGGAATTTCGTAACTAATGATCTGCGCAACTGAACGAATCGAGCCAAGGAGAGCGTATTTATTATTCGAGCCCCAGCCTGCCATTAAAATTCCGACGACAACAATTCCGCTTACCGCTACAATATAAAAAATGCCGGTGTTGATACGAGCGCCGGCATAGATCGAAGCGAATGGAAGCGCAGCGAATGCAAGGTAACTTCCGATAAAAACAATAAAGGGTGCGGCGTTATAAAGTTTTTTATCTGCAAGATTCGGAGTTGTATCTTCTTTCTGAATAAGCTTCAGCATATCAGCGATAGGCTGCAATATACCGTAAGGACCTGTGCGCATAGGTCCTAAGCGGTCCTGAAGCCATGCAGAAATTTTCATCTCGCCTAAGATCGCAACAAGTGCGTATCCTAAGATCACCACAAGAGGCAGTGCAGCATAAACGACAACTGATAAAATATCAGCGATGTCGCCTTTGCCCATGAGACTTATAATAAGATCGTTAAGGTCTTGAAACATGTATTCTATTTATTTTTCCCGGCAGGCGCAAGGCTTTAGCCCGCGCAAACGCCATACACGATAAATTACGCACGCAGGCTAAAGCCTTGCGCTTACCAACTTTCTACCTATCAACTTCCCCTAAAACTATATCAACTGAGCCGAGAATAATGATCAGATCAGCCATTAAGTAGCCGCGTGAAATGATCGGCAGTAGGCTCAGATTCACAAAAGCAGGTGAACGCACTTTACATCTCCAGGGATTTATTCCATCCTTGGAGACTAAATAATATCCGAGTTCACCGCGCGCTGTTTCGACTCGTGAATAAATTTCTCCGGCTCCGGGCTTAATACGCTTGGGCACCGCTTTCTGCACATCGGTTTTATCTGATTGCGGATATTTTTCGAGTATCTGCTCGATGATATTCAGCGATTGCTCCCATTCGCACATTCTTACCCAATGCCTATCAAAACAATCACCAACGGTTCCGAGCATACCGGTGCCGACAGGAATATCAAATTCAAATCTATCATAAATAGAATATGGATCATCTCGGCGCAGATCCCATTTCACACCTGATCCCCGAAGCATCGGTCCTGAAGCTCCGCCATTAATTGCAACATCAGGTTTTAATATTCCAATGTTAGCAGTGCGCTCTACAAAAATTTTATTGAATGTTAAAAGCTCGTTGATCTCTTTATGTGTTGCGCGGCTCTTTTTTACAAACGTTCTGCACATTGATATCACATCGGGATGCAGATCATGCGATAATCCACCAACCCAGATATAATTATAAAGAAGACGAGCGCCGCAAGTCTTCTCGAACATTTCTAAAATATCTTCGCGATCACGAAAACAATAAAGGAAAGGTGTGAAAGCTCCGGTATCCAAACCGAACGTTCCGACGGCAACAAGATGCGATGCGATGCGCTGAAGCTCTCCGAAAAGCACACGAATAAATTCAACTTTTTCCGGTACTTCAATCCCCATCATCCGCTCGACTGCAAGAGCATACCCGTGTTCGCCCTGCATTGGTGCAAGATAATCCATACGGTCAACGTAGGGAATCACTTGCGGATAGGTCATTGCCTCGGAATGCTTTTCGAAACAGCGATGCAAATATCCGAGAAAAGGCACTACGTCAATAACAAGTTCACCGTCAAGCACGGCTTCCAAGCGCAGCACACCATGAGTTGATGGATGCTGTGGTCCGATATTGAGCACCATCTCTTCAGTGCGAATTCGCTTCGGATCGATCTGCTCAGCCGGAACAACTTTCACCGGAACCGGCATCGTCTGCATTTTTCTTTCTAATACTTCTGTCATAAGTTCGGATTTCGAAAGAATTACCTATTCGTAATTCCTAATTCGTAATTCGTAATTTTTTTTAATACGGTACTTTCATACCGCGATAAAATTCAGGATGCTTATAATCTTTGCGAAGCGGATGCCCAACCCAATCTTCATCAAGCAAGATACGGCGCATATCGGGATGATTCAGGAATTTTATTCCCATCATATCCCAGGCTTCACGCTCCTGCCAATTTGCATGGCTCCACACATCGGTGATCGAAGGTACAATTGCATTGTCAATAGGTACTGTAACCTTCAAGGCAATAAAATGCTTTTTCGATTTCGATTCCAGATGATAGGTTACCGACAAAGTTTTATCGCCGTTATCAACCGATGAAAGCAAAAGCAGACTATCGAATTCAAGTTCAGCTTCATCGCGAAGATAAAGGCAAACATCACGAATGTAACTCGTATCCGTAATATCCGCATACGAAGACATGCGTTTCATGTATTCGCCGCCGCTCTGCTCATGCCATTCGCCGATCTTCTCGCCGAATGCTGCTTTAAGTTTATCGTAAATTTCTGTATTCGTCATCTTTTTAAGTTCTTAGTTCTTAGTCTTAATTAAGCATTAAGAACTAAGAACTTTTTTTTCAGACTGCCGTCTTCGCCAAAGATTGCTTCCGTACTTTCTCCTGCACTTTGATCAACCCTTCCAAAAGTGCTTCAGGCCTTGGCGGGCAGCCGGGTACATAGACATCAACGGGTATCACACGGTCAACACCTTTTAAAACATGATAGCCATGTTCCCAATAAGGTCCGCCGCAATTTGAACATGAACCCATCGAAATAATATACTTCGGATCGGGCATCTGCTCGTATAAAAGTTTTGTGCGAGTTGCCATCTTCAGCGTCACAGTTCCTGAGATAAGCATGATATCCGATTGACGCGGACTCGGACGCGGAATAACTCCGAACCTGCCAATATCATAATGCGATGCAGAAGCAGCCATCATCTCGATCGCGCAACATGCCAACCCGAAACCCATCATCCATAAGCTCGATAAGCGCGCCCAATTGAGCAGCGTATCAGCGCCGGTAATAATGATATTACTCGATTCGAACGGATTATCTTGTTTATTTAATAAACCCATAAGTTTTTTTTAGGGACACGCTGCGCGTGCCTTCTTCAATTATATAGTCTATTCCTAAATTTCGAAAAGGGCACATACAATGTGCCCCTACGAAAGAAAAATTAATTCATTACTACTTCTTCCGGCACAGGCTGCGCAATAGTCGGCACAGGTCTTGGGATGATACGCGGTTTATCGTGCGAGATCATATCATCAAGCTTTGCAATATATGGTTTTGGGCGTACCCAATCGAGATCACCTTTAACCCAAACATACGCAAAACCTACGATCAGCACTGCTAAGAACACAAGCATTTCGGAAAATGCCAGAATACCCATTTGCTTATAGACAACTGCCCACGGAAAAAGAAAAACTATTTCGACGTCAAATAGAATAAAGATAAGAGCGACGACATAAAAACGGATATTGAATTTCAGCCAGCTCGAACCTATAGGATCTTCGCCGCATTCATAGATGGAAAGCTTCAGCTCGTTCGGCTTATGTGGGCGGATAAAATAATTCGAGACTATACCTCCGGCAACAAAGACGATTGCAAGCAGAAGAAATGCAAAAACATGACTAAATTCGTTTAGCATCACATTTTAAAAGATTGGGTATCCTAAAAAGTCCGGATAAAACAACTTTTTTTCTGAGAAAATGCCGCATTTGCGACAAAGTTCTGACTACAAATATAAGCACTTCTTTGCGCCATGCTCCGGCAATGTGAAGAAATTATGAATTCTTAAGTAACTTTTGCAACACTTAAGGGTTATTAGATTATCAAAGTGATCTCTGTAAAATGTGTTGTATATAAAAAAAAATTGTACTATAGGCATCCTTTTCTCGTTAAGCGCAGGATTCCTCTGTTGCAAACAAACTGTATTACCTGCAACCGATGGAGTAATAACAGGTACTGTTGCTCTTTTCGATACGATAGGTAATGCCATTCCTAATTCCGAAGGAGTAAAAATTTCGGTTGAAAATGCTTCTCAATTTACTGTCACCGATGGGTCGGGGAATTTCAGTCTTTCAGGTTTAGCTATAGGGCAGGCGGCTCTCGTTTTTTCTAAATCCGGTTTTGCCGAAGTCTATAATTCCGTTCAAGTTTCTTCTGAGAGTCATTCGGGTAATGTTGGAACCCAGCCATTATATGCCATCCGTCATCTCAGTCCAAATATTGTAACGCGTCCGTTCGGAGAGTGTTATGCCCGTTTTAATTTCCGCGATACGCAGATCTATTCTTCCGCTGCCGGAGGTATGCTGCACTATTGGCTATATGATTCAGTATATGAACAATTCGGTCTTACTCAATTTTCCAGCCGGATTCTCGATGCTCCGAACAAAAATGAGAGCTACACAGCATCCATTCGTATTTATTTCAGTGCTCAGGATTCTATCTCGCTCCGCGATCCAAATTCTTTCGAATTTTCTACTGAGACAAATTCTGTGGATAATAAGACAGGATCAATGACGGTAGATATTTATAGGGATTCGCTCATTCGGCATGGTTTTGGGTCAAATTCTAAAATATATTGTGCTGCATTCGCCAGCGGATCATTGACAAAAAATTATTTTTTTACCGATAAGACAACAGGCAAAAAAATCTATACGAGTTTCAGCCCGATCCATTCGGAGATACGAAGTTTTATACTCCCCTAATTCATGAAAATTTCTCGGCAGAAATTTAAACGGGCGAATACTATCCGCCCTTTTAAATATTTTAGTCAAAAATATTATAGCAACTTCAGATATCCAAAAAGTCCGTGAGTTTCTCCGGCAGGTCCGGCAGTAAAATACAATGCATCAGGATCATTCGGTGCGACAGTAAAACCCCACATAACTCATTAAATATCAATGGCTAGCATTACACATTCCGAGGTATACCAATATACGAAAAAACTTGCTCAGAACATAACGCGTCTATTCCGGTATAGATTCATGAGAATTCCTGCCATTAACATATTGGTGATCAGTGCAGATCCACCGTAGCTCATAAAGGGAAGTGGAATTCCGACGACGGGAAAAAGACCTATCGTCATGCCGATATTAACCATCACATGCAAGAACCAGATTCCGGTAATGCCGATGGCAACAACGCTGGAGAATTTACTTCGGACCGATGCAG
>JANYLL010000004.1 GCA_025357895.1 Ignavibacteriota bacterium | reverse complement strand
TCAGGGGATTGCTTCGCTATCGCTCGCAATGACAAAAAAAATCACTAAAGAGGAAGAATAGAATTTTCCTTAAAACCGATAAGCTGAACTTCCGGCTCTAAGGTAATACCTGTCATATCAAAAACTTTTTTTCGTGCAAGATTCATAAGGGATATGACGTCCTGCGCTTTCGCATTACCGAGATTAACAATAAAATTTGCATGCATCGGACTTATTTGCACTCCACCGATCTGCGTACCTTTTAATCCTGCGGTTTCTATTAGCTCAGCACTAAATTGGGGTTTAGGATTTTTAAAAACCGATCCGCAATTTGGAAGATTAACGGGTTGAACTTCGTTACGATGTTTCAAATGCTTGATCTTGATCTCGCGCATTTCGTTCGAATCACCTTCACCCATTTGGAATCTTGCGCCAAGAATAATATCTGTTTTTTCAAATCCGGAATGACGATAGCGGAAGCCGCAATCTACTTTCGTAAGAGAGATATATTTTCCCTCGCGGATAAGCTGAACATTCAGAAGATGATCACTCGTCTCTCCGCCATAACATCCGGCATTCATCCATACTGCTCCGCCTATCGTTGCAGGAATTCCTGCAAGCATCTCAACTCCCTGACGATTATTACGAATAGAAAAATCTACGAACGTAGCCATCTTCACACCGGCTCCGACGGTGACAATTCCATTGCTGTAATCAAGTTTATTAAATCCTGTTTCAAGATTCATCACAACGCCATCCAATCCATTATCGCTGATGAGAATGTTGGAGCCGTTACCGAGAATGAAAAGCGGAAGATCGTGTTCGAGAACGAACGATTGAATTTTTATAACATCGTCGATAGAAGCAGGCTCAACAAAAATTTTCGCTGCTCCGCCGATACGAAATGTACTGTATGGTGCGAGAGCTGCGTTCTCTGTTACGCTACCTGTTATTAAAGAGACAAGTTCTTGAACAACTTTCACGTTTACGATGGAGATGACTCTTCTACTGGAACTTCTGCCATGATTTCCTTCGGAATATCTATAGATGTCTCTGATGGTTCAATCGGCAAGGCTGCTGTTACTTCAACATGTTCTTTTTTCTTTTCCGGCTCTTTGAATCCTATGCCATAAGCCCAGCCTTCAGCTTTGATACCATCAGTATCATAAAAATAATCACGATAATCACGAAGCGGCCTGAACATTTTATCTTCGCGGCGCTCTGCTTTGATAATGCCAAGCAAGGCAAAGACCAGATCATGAGCTTTCGGATTTGCATAGACAAGTTCGCGTACTTCTCGCGATACAAAAAGTCCGTTATCTTCTTCGACGTCGAAGAATTTCTTCAACGATTCGGGATCACTGCCCGCTAAACGCGTAAACATCTTTGGGAAGATCTCTACTGCGGTTACGGCAGCAGGTTTCATAAATGGCCAGATCGCAACATCGGGTTTTGCTTCGCGAAGCTGCTCGAGCATTGCAATACCTAAAAGCGTTGCGCGTCCGCGGCTATCGCTATCAGTAAATTCATAACGGGTAGTGAGCTTATTATATCTGATTCCAAGTACACTGGCAATCCCTTCCGGATCTTTACGCTTTAAGATCATGTCTATTCTGCGAAAACGCTCGGCAAGTGATCGGCGCTCATAAGGAGCAGGAATTTCGCGTCCGAAGCTTCTTCTTCCATCCCGGCTCGGCGGCGCACCTCTTCGTGGATAATTATTTGCTTCTTCGATAGGCTCAAGGCTCGACTCGCGATACTTGCCCATCAGTTCTATCCAAAGACGAACTCCGTCATCTGTATTCTTCTTCAGATCTTCACGAAGTTTTTTTGCGATGGTTTGCCATCCGCCGGAGATTCCTTCTGCAGCAAGAAATTCAATAAAAGGTTTGGGAAAACTGAAAGCGAAATCGAATCCGATGAGTGCTTGATCTAACTCCGTAACTCGTTCGACGACTTCACGACGAGAACGCAATCTATCGACGGTCGTAATATTCGTCCACGCTCCGTCGTATTCAGCTTCGCACCAAAACATATCGTCAACAGGCTCGCGGCCTGATCTCCAAGAAACTGTTACAAATTTTTTATTTACTTTTGCCATTACGATACTATTTTCTCGCGATGTCTTACACTTCCGTTTAATTCTCTGCTATTATCTGACACAGAAGCAAGTCCTTTTATAACATTAAAAATTTTCGGAGTTGCTTCGGTGATCGAACCTGCGCCAAGAGTGATGAGGATATCACCTCTTTGTGCATTTCGAGCCATTTGTTCGGGTAATTCCTCGAGACTTCCAACGATACTGCACTGTGTCATTCCTAATTCATGTGCGGCATTCAGGATGAGTTCACTGGAAACTCCCTCGATCGGCAGTTCGCGAGCAGGGTAAACATCTAAAAGCAGTAAAACGTCTGCACATTCGGAAAATACCTCTGCAAAGTCTTTTGCAAAGTCTCTTGTCCGAGTAAACGTATGAGGCTGGAATGCAGCTATAATTCGCCTTCCCGGATACCCTGAACGAAGAGCAGATAATGTTGCCCGAACTTCCGTTGGATGATGGGCATAATCATCGATCACTAAAATGCCATTTGCTTCACCGATAATTTCGCTGCGTCGCTCAGCACCGATAAATGTTGCAAGTGCATTCCGCGCGATCTCATATGGAATCGCGAGAACTTCTGCAACAGCTATCGTTGCTAATGCATTTTTAATGTTATGTTCCCCGGGAATTTGTAATGCAAGTTCACCAAGAGCATCACCTCCTCTATGAATCATGCATTCTGTACCTAAGCCATCTGCATTAATCGTGGATGCACGATATTTTGCTTCTAAGGATTTAATTCCGAAAGTGACGATGCGCTTATTCAATCTGCCTAAAATTTCGCGAAGTGGCTGATCATCTATATTAACAATTGCAAATCCCTGCTCAGCCGGTTGTGCAGACTGATTAGTAAACGTGATGAAAGCATCTTGAAGATCATTAATATCTTTATAAATATCAAGATGCTCGGTCTCAAGAGTTGTAAGTACTGCTATAAATGGCGAAAGCGCTAAAAAACTTCTGTCATATTCATCTGCTTCTACTAATGCAAGCGATCCATCCCCGGCTTTCGAATTTTTCATGCCCAGTTCACGAACCCGTGCACCGACCGAAACAAAAGGATCAAGTCCGGCTTCAAGCAAAACATGAGCGATCATCGCAGTTGTTGTTGTTTTGCCATGCGTACCCGCTACTGCTATTAACTTATGATCTCTGGTAAGTTCTCCTAAATAATCGGCACGGCGGACAGCTCTGATTCCCTTCTTTTTAGCTTCTTCAAACTCGATATTCTTGGCCAATTTAATTGCAGACGTATAAATAACAAGATCAGTATCTAAAGGAATATTTCCTGCCTTGTGACCAATAAATATCTTTGCTCCCAGTTTGCGAAGTGCTTTTGTCTTTTCAGATTCGGCAATATCACTTCCGGAAACCTGCATTTGGCGTTCAAGCAAAATTTCTGCAAGTCCGCTCATTCCCGCTCCGCCAATACCGATGAAATGCGTATTAGGCACTGCGTCTCCTTCTGCGCGGACGTTCGGTAAGAAGATCGCCTGACCATTTTTTTATTGCCAAGTATAAATCTTCGCTGCGCTCAAAATTATAAGTTCTGATCCAAGCTGGTCTGCGCCGGTCTTTCAAAAATATTGTTATAATGCGGGTATGCGGAATAAAGCCTCTCTGTCTTTCAACACCGATTCGGACACTGCGCACTTTTTCTCTATCGATCGTAATTTCGCGAAGCGCTCCGCGCAAATGCAATTTATCTTTTGTTATCTCGATATGCCGCTTCATAGCAGCATTATAAACCACAGCAAGAGCAGAGAAGATAATGATGGCACAAAGAAGATAGATGACAGGGTCACGAAAAATATGGGTAAATTCTTTCTCTATCAATAACCCGCGGATGAGGATATATCCTGCAAGTGTCGTTGCATAGACGGCGATCGATTGGTACAGAAATCTGTAATTATATTTGTATGTGTTATGTGCTTCGTTCATCTGCTTTGCCCCAAGATTAAATACAATGATGGATCAGCCACTGTGCTACAACATTTCGGGCAGTAATGTTCTCCCGTGTTCGCATTTTTTCTGACATTTCTTCTCTTTTTCTATCATCTGCCATAAGCTCAAGAACTGTGGGCTCAAAATATGAAGCAAGTTCAGAATCATGGATCACCTTTGCTGCGCCTGCCGATTCATAAGCATGGGCATTAATTTCCTGATGATTTTTTACTGCAAGCGGATATGGGACAAGTACCGCCGGCTTGCCAAGCGTCGCCAACTCGGCAAGCGTCGATGCCCCTGCACGAGAAACTACAAGATCAGCCGCAGCATAAGCAACCGGCATTTCTGAAATGAATTCTGAAATACAAATATTACTTACGGATTCAAACTCATTCCGGATTGCAGCAATGTTTGACGAAGCCCCTGTCTGCCATATCACATTCATCCCTACTTCTAAAAATTTCTTTGCCGAATGTAACATAACTTCATTAAGAGAACGAGCGCCAAGCGATCCGCCAAAAACAAGAAGCGTTTTCTTATGTGGGTCTAGACCAAAATGTTTATTAGCCTCTGCCGAATCCATTTTTTCTCCGAGCGATGTACGAATAGGTGTGCCTATAATTTCTATTTTCTTTTTCAGCACATTTCTAAATTCACTTCCTGCTTCCGGGTAGCTTAAAAATATTTTATTGGCTATACGAGACATCGCTTTATTTGCTCTTCCTACGACAGCATTGATCTCTAAAAGAGCAATGGGTATTCTTATTCTACGCGCTGCTAATGCAACAGGAATGCTTAAATACGCGCCGCCTCCTAAGAATACACATGCATCAAGCTCAAGTAAAATCTCTTTTGATCTACGATACGCAGCCCGATATTGAAATGGAAATCCTAATAATTGCGCCGGCGATTTTCCCGGTGCGCTGATCGTAATTGGTCTAAATTCAAATCCTGCGTTCGGTACTTCTCTTGCTTCAATGCGATTTGGTGTGCCAATAAAAACAATTCGTATCTCAGGATGAGTAGCCCGAATCTCTTCGGCAACGGCAATCGTCGGATACAAATGTCCGCCCGTGCCGCCTGATGCTATGACGATTGTTTTCTGTTTCATCCGGAGAAGCGAAGTGATGGTTTGATCTTTTTCGGATTCGGAAGCGCTTCCGTATATTTTGAAATATTTAGCAAAATCCCTACAGCTGCTGCGCTGAAGATCATGCTCGTGCCTCCGTAACTTACGAAAGGCATCGGCAATCCCGTCACAGGCATCAGTCCTGAATTAACAAGCGCATTGATCAAAGCGTTGACTCCGAGCATTATCGTAATTCCAAATGCAACATATCTTCCGAACGGATCGGGCGCATGTTTTGCTATTTGAACACCTCTGATAATAATGAAAGCAAAAACAATCAGTAAAAAAGCAGCGCCGATAAATCCGTATTCTTCACCGATCACCGAGTAAATAAAATCTCCGTACGATTCAGGCAGATAAAAATCTCTTTGCCGTGATTGACCGATGCCGACTCCGAAAAGTCCGCCATTTCCGAGCGCGATCATTGCCTGCGTCGTCTGATAGCCTATGCGAGAGGTATGCTCATTATCATGTCCCATAAAAGCAAGAATGCGCTGAACGCGGTACCAGGCAGTCATCAGATATATTCCGCCTCCTAAGATCGCAATAACTCCGGTGCTCATCATGTATTTGATCGGCATCTGCGCTACGAACATGATACCGAAAGTCAGAATCATAAGCACTGCTGCATTTGACATATTCGGCTGTTTGGCGATCAAGCCGGCAGCTACAACTGTCCAGATCATCATAGGCGCGAACGATCGCTTAAAATCTCCGATGAATTCTTTTTTCGCAGCACAAAGCGCAGCAATATGAAGCACAAGTGCGATCTTCACGAACTCAGAGGGTTGAAAAGAAAACGGACCGAGCGGCAGCCAGCGTTTCGCACCAAGCTCCGTATGTCCTACAACAAGTACTGCGCCGAGAAAAAGAATCGCTATAAGCATCAACCACTTTGTGAATGGCTGATACTTATGGTAATCGATCTTCGTAAAAAGAAGCATCGCCGCAATCGCAAGTATCACTTTCGTAGCATGCTTGAAGAGCATTCCTTCGCTCGTTGCAGTCTTGGCTACGCTGAACGATGCACTTGCCGTATAAACAAATGCAAGAGAAGCCAGCAGCAAGCCCGTAACTGTTAAGAACAGACTAATGTCTGCTGTCTTGCGTGGTTTCATGTTTCCTTTCTATAATTATCTCTGGTAGGCGCAGGGCTTTAGCCCGCGTGACTATTTCAAACTGCAACGCGCTCACGGGCTAAAGCCCCGCGCCTACCGTTGCAACTACAACTTAT
>JANYLL010000003.1 GCA_025357895.1 Ignavibacteriota bacterium | reverse complement strand
AAAAAACCGAGCGTGCAAGTTCATCTTTTTGTTCGCGCAGCCATAAGCGAAGAGAGTCGGCAATATGATAAAGATTATGCCGAAGCCGTGCTTCATTCTTTTCTTTCTTTTGAAGTAAGTCTAGAATATTTTTTCCGATTTCATACGCCATCCATGGATTCGGGATGACATTCATAATTTCACCGGCAACATATTCAGGCGTGACTTCATGATACGTATTAACTATTTCGCCGCGATGGGAAATAGTTTGAAACCCTTCGTCGTCGTTTACCGAGACTGCATCATCTGAATGTGCTAATACTTCATCTTGAAATCTGAAAATTTTGATAAACTCTTTCAGATCGAGCGACTCCCAATCCAGTCTGGAAAGAATATCTGCTTCGTAATCAAGTGCGCGTGCTTTATCTTTATTAACATAGACAAATGCAGGCAATATAAAATGCTTTATTGCTTTTTGAAATTCTGGGCGGACACTATAAGCTCGCATTCCACTTTGCGGTTTGCCGGAATCTCTGCCGCTATCAATACGTATTTGAGTTTTCAAATCGATCAATCCCTCTTCGTCGAATCCTTTTTTAATATCATTAACAACATTATTCTGTTTATGACTAATAACATACGCTTCGTTGAGCAAATCAACATCCGTTTTCTTTGCATACGGCTGACGAAGAATGCGTCCGATAAGCTGTGTTGCACCCGTCTTCCCTTTCGGAGTATTTAATAAGCAGAGCACATACGCAAAAGAGCAATCCCAACCTTCTTTGAGAGCATCTTTGGTAATAATAAAACGGACATGATTATTTTTTGTCAGAAGTCCGTTCGCATCTTCAAATTCATTCAGATCTTTTTTCGATGAAGATTGAATTGCGACTTCGTAATTGCTGATTCCTTTTCGCCTGAGCAATTCTTCTTTGACATCATCGGAATGAATAAAGCCGCGTGATCGCTGGTCACTTCCGGTGCGTTCTACCTGAACAAGACAAATAGGTCGGATATATTCACCTGTTTTTTCCTCATATTTTATCGCCGCTTGTTGTAATTCACCAAGGCGGGTAATCGCATCCGAAAGTGTATCCTTCCAATCGGCATTTTCTACATTCCGAATATTGATCGGAAGTTTTACCATTTCTTCGGCGAGTAATTGTTTTCCGGTAATACTGACAAGTACATTACTTCCCGGATGAGGCGTAGCAGTGAATTCAATTATCGCACGGGGGTTAAAATTTTCAAGCGTCTTTTGTGCAAGTTCGCTTTTTGCACGATGTCCTTCATCAAGAATAACGATCGGCTCAAGGATACGAATCGTATTGCCCAAAGATGTTTTAATCTGCGGCATATCGAAATCCGTGTACTTATCGAGCATCGGAAATTGCTCAAGAAGTTTTTTGTGCAAATCAAGACGCTCTTCCGATGGAAAAAATGCAGAAAATTCTGAATCTCGATACATCCGTAAAAAATCTTTCGTCTCACGTGCTGTTGATTGCAGCATCATCACCAATACGACAAGATTACCTTCGACATCGCTCGGAGTAAAGCGCTCATGTTTTTCAACGATGATCGTCCTGCCTGCCGAAGCACGGTCAAGTACTTGACGATACGGATGATCTTTCGTCCGAAGGGATTTGAGTGTCTGCTTATAAATCTGTTGAGTCGGGACTAACCACAGCACTAACCCTTCGTGTTTTTTCGTAAGATATTCTTTCGCAATATCAATTGCATAAGCGGCAAGAAGTGTCTTACCTCCGCCCGTCGGGACTTTCAAACAGACGAACGGTTTTCCTTCGTCGTACCCATTCAACCGTTTATAAAAAGCTTTATGCTGTTCTTCCCAAGCTTGCTTTGCAGGGTATCTTTCTTTCTCGGAGTCAAGCTCCGCTACTCGCGAAAAATATTCGCGCAAAATTCTAAGACATTCTTCCTGATATCCTTTAAGCTGCATATATTATTTGAATAACCTTCCCCCTGCCCCCTTCCTTGAAAAGGAAGGGGTTCAAAAACTCCCCCGCCTTTTCAAGGCGGGGGTTGGGGGGTGGTTATAAAATTTATAATCCTTTCCACACACCGATCAACACTAAAAAGCACTTCGCCATCAGTAAATCGGATTTCACGAATTCCCTGATTATGAAAAAACTGAGTTCGGTTCGCGTCATATTTCTGTTGTTCCGGATCATCATGAGTAACACCATCAACTTCCACAACAAGTTTTAATTCCGGACAATAAAAATCCGCGATAAAATTTCCAATGCTATGCTGTCTGCGAAATTTATAACCTCCGCTCCTATGCTTACGAAGTCCTTGCCACATTTCATATTCTGCACGAGTCGGTGTATTACGCAAATTGCGTCGATACTCCTTCAATTGTTCGCGGTTAAATAATTCGCGGTGCATACTATGGTATTATTTTATTAAAATAACCTTCCCCCTGCCCCCTTCCTTGAAAAGGAAGGGGGCTCTCAAAAACTCCCCCGCCTTTTCAAGGCGGGGGTTGGGGGGTGGTTTTAAAATTTATGATCCATCATATTCGGCATCTGCCTTCGGACTCCCTTCATTTTGAACTATTCGAATTTTTCGAATAGTTGCCGTTTCTTGTAACTCCTTGCTTTTATAGATTTCTTTAAGATGGTAGTTGATCGTATTGACTTCGACGCCAAAAAGATCAGCCAATTTTTTCTGGCTAAGCCAAAAGCTCTCATCCTGAAAAAGAACTTCTACACGGACATCGCCATCCGGGGTGGAATAGAAAATAATGTCATTTCCCTGAAGCTCCATTGTGACTATGCAACATCCTCCAATCTCCTGTACACTTCATAGGGCAATTGGCAGAACTCTACATCATTTTCATTCAATGTATCCTGATTGACATAACGAACTGCTCCGAAGACGAGTCTTTTCTTCTTTCCTTTTTTCGGTAAAGATTCAACAAAATCAAGTTTCAGCGCGCATTCAGCCGATTTTAATTTCTTCACATCAGGTTCATAAAGCAGATACACATCATAAAATTTTGAAGAACCAATAAAGTTTTTCTTCTTATCTATTTTCTTCCTATCAAGTGGTTCACCGGTTGCAGTCTGAAATACATACGCTGCCATATCTTCATACTTCGGTAAATTCTTTCCGGCAAGGAATTTCGCTGCATCGTATTCAGCCCCAAGTGTTACATAGGTAAAACTTCCGCCTAAGCCCCCCTCGCCTGGTACTCCGGGAGAGGGGTTGGGGGAGAGGGTCTTCTTCGCCCCCTTTACTCCTTTAATCACCCGCCGCACTCGCTCTGCAGTTATCGTATCGGCATAATCTTCCTGCTCGATGAGTATGAATTTCCTATTCCCGCCATCTTCTTTATTCAGCGCAAGCACGGCATGGGCAGTAGTGCCGGAACCGGCGAAGGAATCGAGGATGATGTCGCTATCATTTGCAGAAAGTTTAATTATTCGTTTTAATAATTCAACAGGCTTTGGAGTATCAAAAGCTTTCTCACCTCCAAAAATCTCCATTATCATTCGCGTCGCATCAGTGGCTGTCTCAATATCATTCCAAATAGTCGATACAGTTCTACCACTTTCAATAGCTTCATCTTTGTATCGCTTATATTGGGGTTTACTATTCCCAGTTTTTCCAAAAACTATTCTATTCTCTTTAAGTGCAATATTATATTTCTCTTCAGTAAACCTCCAATGCCTTCCTGGTGGAG
>JANYLL010000415.1 GCA_025357895.1 Ignavibacteriota bacterium | reverse complement strand
ATCATTGCGCCAAAATGATCGATGAGCACATCATAAATTCCTTTTGGTAGAACTGAAGCATCGAATTTGAGTTTGCCTTGCGATGATAATATCCCATGCATGACTTCTCTTCCAACCATATCATAAAGATAAACAGGTCTGGAAACATCAACTGATGTAATATTAATATCTGAGTAAACAGGGTTGGGATAAATACGAGTATTATTATGAAGAAACTCGTAAGACTCAACATGCGATTTTAAGTTATTACCGATTGCTAATACGGTAGGCGTTCCAGGAAAAGTACTGAAAATACTAAGCGGATGGTTTCGTGTCCATACAAGACCATTGCATATCAATGTTGAATAATTTGTATCAAACTGCATTGAGTCAACTCTCCATGTTGTTCCGTTATTAGTACTGATAAGAATCTTATTATTAGTAGCTTCTCCATGAGCCAAGATGGTATCATGTCCAACCTGCGAAGTAAATATTAAATAGTTAAATTGATCTGTAATGAATGGTTTATCCCAATGCACGCCTGCGTCAGTCGAACGAACAATAACTCCGGTAGTATAGCCCGGATACGTTTCACCATAAGCAAAGAGTGTATCATTGCGGCTAAAATCGCAACCACCAAGGAATTTATAAACTTTTGCTTTTCCAACAGAATCAAAAACAGGTTTCGTCGAATCGACAGTCTTCCAGTTATCGTAGGTAGTATAGAAGACTCCATAGTATCTTGTAAAGACGCGGAATTTGCCGTCTCCATACGAATGGCAATGGTTAGCGCCACTGGCAGCAAATGGAGATTTAACCCAATGTACTCCTCCGTCGGACGTCGTAAATATAGGTCCACCCGTAACTGCTATTCCAGTATGTGAGTCCGAGAAGTGAATATCCAGAAATGCAGTATAGGTATTGGTATTTTGCCTTTGCCAAGTGGCTCCACCGTCAGTTGTATGGACTATGATACCTGAATCTCCTGCAGCAATTACATTCAAGGAATCTATTTGTAGAACAATGTGAATCGGATTTGTATTAGGTCCTATTTCCGATTCTAAACTGGGATCTTGTACCATCCAAGTATTTCCTCCGTCATTGCTACGCCAAAAAAGAATTTTGGGGAATATACGATTATTTAGATTACCCTGAATCATTCCGGTAACAGTACAATTATCACCTGAACAAGAAATAGATTGAAAGAAGTATTCTGTGTCGGCTTTTATATCTGCATGTGTAACATGCCATAAGAATTGAGCTTTCACTCCTGATGAATACATCAGGAATGAAAGTGAAAGCAACAAATATATATTTTTATTTTTCATCGTTAATTGCCGCAATAGAGAAGATAGCAAGTCCCCGGAATCCAGTAGTGTTGGCATGTTGGCAGCGCTTCCTATCTCAGTACTTCCATTTTTTCAGTCAATATTCCGCTTTCAGAAGTTAGCCGCACATAATATATACCCTGGATGAGTTTTCGAATTGGTATATCAAATTTTGAAATTCCTGATAGAAGATCTTGCTTATATACTTCCCTGCCAAGGACATCGAAGATCGCTATACTTGCATTTGTTGAAAGAGGGTTTGTGAAAAAGCAAACTGCTGTATTTCCAGAAGCCGGATTAGGACGAATGGAAAATGATTGCGTTGACTTCTCGGAAGTTTGCACAGAGTTAACTGCAACCGGAATTCCTTTTCCGCGAAGCATCGAATATTTTTTGAAAGCATCGGAATATATTACGTTGATATTCGTCTCCCAATCGAGACGCGCACTATCTTTTCCTTCTGCTATCGGATGAAAACAAATTTTCATAGAAATACTCTTGCCGGGCATGATCTGTATCGGAAGTAAGGCAGCCGATTGCGGGTCAAGAGAGAAATTCACTGTGTCCGATAACAGCCATGATCTCATTACTGTAAACGGAGCGAGACCTGCATTATGAATAAGTAAATTCTTGCATGAATCCGTGCCTAAGGTTACAGAATCGAAATCTAAATTTTCAGCATTGATAAGTCCCGTTTCGCTATGAGCATCAAGCGAGATAGCGACATCAAAACAATCGGTGCTGATAATAAGAGAATCCCTATGACGGAGCGAGTCTTTTGCATCATAGCACAGTTCGATCTTGAACGAATCTTGCGGCACGACTCCATAAGGAAGCGGTGGAGTAATGGAGTTGATGGTGAAGGCTGCATCCCCTTTTTTTAATTTTGCAGAAGTAAAATCTAAGGGTGTACTTCCAATGATACCGGTATTCTTGAAAACAAATGTTGTGCATATCCGGCTTCCAACGATTTGCTGAGGAAAGAAAATACTATCCGGATTCGTAGAAATAACTGGTTCGGTCTTCAAAGAAAACTGCGGTCCGCTCCGCGATAAACGCAGAAGAATCCCGTTACCATTATTATCTATGATGCCAAGGGGTGCGGATGCCGAGGCAAGACGGTTTGATATCTTTACCGTAAAACAATACGGCTGCGACGAATGCCAATGCGGAATAAGCTCGCCTCTGCTAAGATCAAGCGACGCCGAATCAAAGGTTACATTATGATATTTAGCGCCAACTTTTTCGAAGTACACTCCTTCAGAATCATCTACCAATGAGACAACTCTGAGACCGGGATCATTCTTATTTGAATCACTTATACAGATATTCCAGCCCATGCAATTCGGCAGCGTATCAATTGCAACCGTGAATGAAGGCGCGACACCGGAATTGAGTTGCATTCCCGCAGGTGCTGCAGATTCTGATTCGAATTGTTCATAGACTTTGTCACCAAAGTACCAATACTCACCCATACCATAACTATAAACGGCGAACGGAAAATCAGAATGCATATAGTACGAACCTGATCCAATACGATAACGTGCGCCTTTTACACCCGGATAATTTTTGGATACCACATTTACTATCCCCGCACTTGGAAGAGCTGTAATAATGGGATGCTCGATCGCACCTTTTGAGGAGACCATTATCGTCGAAAGACTATCGGCGATGACATCAATGAATTGATCACCAACGACACCATGATCAGTGGGTGGAGTCAGTACGGAAAAATTATATGCTTTTCGCCACCGTGAATGCGGTACGATCGTCATCATGCTAGGAGCAGAATAAGGTTTGTTCGTCGGCTGGGCACGTTCGTCATATTGCATGACGTAGATCTTGTGTCCGTTCGTTGAATAGAAATCAACGGGTGAAGTTACATCAAATTTTTCAGGAGTCGGTGCTGCAAGTCTTGAAGCATTCAACGCATACCCTCCGCCGATACCAATAACATCAGCCTGGACTTTCACTGCTACGGTATCAAAAGTATAGACGCGATAATTATCTCCATGTCCTTCCGTTGCAGTGGGAGTCCCTTCAATAAAGGGAATCGATAAATATCCCGCTGTATCCCAAACTTCAACAGGAGTCATCTGCTCGATCATAAAATCTCTTGCATCGAATAATTGCCCTGCCACTCCGCCAAGAGTTGCATTTTCCGCTCCTCCGAGGACGACGACCGGTTTCGAACTTTCAACAAGAGAACCCGAAATATCCTGCGTCGCATCTTTTCCGTTGGAACGAACAAAATAACATTGTCCTCGTGAAAGTGATGTGCTATATGGTATGACTTTCCCTTTAGCTCCCGCGCCGGTATGCACACCTGTATGACCTCCGGTAGTTGTAGAATTCGGAGTGATCTTTACCGTAGTATTATCTTCAGTTGCAATCACCATGAAGATACCACCTGCAACATCAATGGTGCCCGGATAACCGTTTGAAGTGCCGGATAACGCTCCGTTAGTTGCATCGTCAAAGTAACTTGATACTACATAATTTTTTCCGAGTCCTTGAACAGGAAGTGCCAAATATCCTCCGCCTGAATTTGCACCGACAGATACATATTGAACGCTTACGGGATATTTTGAAGTGATATGACATGACCTCGGCATTGGAATTTCCGGAAAGGAATCCATTCGCATTCCCGCAATATCCAAGGGAATTTGCAGCGTTCCTCGCGCAGGAATTTTTGACATTTTAGGAAATTGTTCATTCCCTGAACCGTCAAAATAAGAAACATTAACTGTATTATCATAATACGTTGTGATAAGTACAAAGACTTTATAATATGGTGCAGTTTGATTTTGCACAACATTATTAAATGTAGGATAAAGCAAGCCGAGATAAAACTCCCGCCCTTCATTGCTCAGGCTTCCATGTGGCAGACGAATTCCCGTGAAACTTCCCTTCATGCCAAGTGAAGCATACACTTTGTTTTGATATGAATATGTACCCGGCACCTCAACAATATATGTATAGGTTGTTCCCGAATTCACGGGTCCCAAAGGAAGCGCCCCAACTGGAAGAGAAACAGATACCAATGGATATTTCACGAAATCGCCTCGAAAGATGATCGTATCACCAACTTCGAATGTCAACGCATTTGGTGAATAATGATACCCCAAAGAACCACCGAAATCTACTGTATGGGTCGTAGTAGTAAGCGCCAATACCTCCGAAGAACTCAGGAGAAAAAAGAAATTTGCATACCCTAATAAAAGAAACAAAGGAATACAATGGCTCAACTTAAAGAGTCGGGAAATATTGTTCATAGTAAAGAATCTGATCAAGAGTAACAACACGTATCAGCCAAACTGACAATCTTTCTTGCTTTTTAGTGCCCGCGTTATACCTCGATCCTCTCGATCTCTACGCCAAGCCCCCGGAGTTTTTGCTCAATGTGTTCATATCCTCGCAGAACATGGTGAATTCCCGTTATCGTACTTTCCCCCTGTGCCAAGGCAGCGGCAATGAGATAGACAAAGCCGGCGCGAAGATCGGGAATCTCAATGTTGGCGCCTTTTAATTTGCTCGGACCAAAAATAACTGCGGAATGCGGATTGGCAAGAGTGGAGAATCGACACTCCGAGCCACCCAGACATGAATTATAGAGTTCTATATGGGCGCCCATCTTTTGGAGCTCTTTTACATATCCAAAACGATTCTCATAAACCGTTTCATGCACTACAGATAACCCTTCCGCCTGCGTCATCATTAGAACCCAAGGCTGCTGCCAATCAGTCATGAAACCCGGATGAACATCGGTTTCAATAGCGGCAGCATGAAGTTTTCCTTTATAATAAAATCTGATCCCTCCATCAAGAATATCAAAATCCGCACCTGCTCTGCGCATCGTATTGAGAAACGTCAGCATGGCTGATTGATCAGCCTCTTCGATAAAAACGTCCCCCTTTGATGCAACTGCTGCACATGCAAAAGATGCAGCTTCAATACGGTCAGGTATAACATGATGCTCCGCTCCGTGAAGTGCGCTTACACCTTCTATCACGATGCGCCGGTTCGTATCGAGTTCGATGATCGCGCCCATTTTCTGCAAATACTTCACAAGTTCAGTGATCTCAGGTTCGACTGCGGCATTCTCGATGATCGTCGTTCCGCTTGCAAGTGCCGCCGTGATAATGATATTTTCTGTAGCTCCTACACTCGGAAAAGGAAGAACGATATGCTGACCTCTTAGACCGTCGGTAACACAATGATAGAAATGGCCTTTTAATTCAACATGCGCTCCCATTTTTTTTAGCGCCTCAATATGAAAATCCACCGGCCGCGCGCCGATCTTATCGCCGCCGGGAAGCGGAACATCTGCTTTACCTGTGCGATGAAGTAGCGGACCAATGAGAAGGATCGGAATACGGTTAAGCATTGCAAAATGCTCCGGCACTTTGGAGGTAGAAAATTTTGGAGTATGGACAAGCATCGTTCCATCCTCACTTTCTTTTACCGTTGCACCGAGCGAATGAATAATTTCATGAGTGATCTCTGTCTCGCCTAAATGAAACGGTGCATTAGTAAATACGCTTTCCGATTCCGAAAGCGTCGAAGCAACCATCAATTTCGAGATGAGATTCTTCGTGCCGCTGACGCGAACCTTGCCATGAAGCGGTTTACCACCGGTAATGCGAAATGCTTCCATGTAATGATTTTTATTTTTTTGTTGGTAGGCGCAGGGCTATAGCCCGCGCGAATATCTCACCATGAAACATCCTCGCGGGCTAAAGCCCGGCGCCTACTGTCCAGAGAATTATTTTATCGCTGTCAATTCTTTCGATGTCTTCTTCGCAATATCATAAAGATAAAGCTTCTTTTCATTGACATAAAGAACAGATAGTTCTTTTTGTCCGATGATGAGATCGTATGCATCCTCTGGAAGAGGAAGTTTACTATTTGAAGCTCTCTCAATAATTTTCTCTTCGCGTACAGGGTAATGAATATATTTTTGATTCAGAGAAAGATTTCCTTTATCACTGCTATAATATCCTTTGAAGGCAGCATCGGAGGCATCAGTTTGTTGCTTATCGGTAGATTCGATACTGTATCGATAGTGAATTCCTGTTTTAGGATCTCGCAAAAGCAATTGTGTTTGGTCGTGACTCCATGCTAATGTTTCATAATCTTTATCATTGGCTAATGCAAGTTCGGTAATATATTGAGCTGCATCATAACGATAGGTATCTGTTTTTGACCCGGCTCCGCGATCAGATAAATAATATACATATCTTCCGTTATCTGCCATGCCTAATATTTTTTTACTTGAAGTGCCATCCTTCGGAGTAAAATCAACAGGTGGATCAGTCGTCAGAACATTTATCCGATAGAGATGAATATCATCGCCCTTCGTACTTGCAGCACGTGAATAAACGACAGCAGGTTTTCCGAAGAGGACGATACCGCTAAGAACAGGGCGCTCAGTAAAGTTCGTAACAGGAGTTACTACATTCGTCTTCAACTCGACTTTATAAATATTATCAACGCCTGCATCATTTTTTTGGATGAAAAATGCCCACTTCTCATCCGAAGATAATCCAAGCGTGATGTTATGCGTTTTCTGCCAAACGCTCCAGTATTGAGCGTGGGCAGAACATGTGATTAAAAAAAATCCAAAGAAGAAGAAAAAGAAAAATATTTTTATTCTCATAAGCATAAAAAATGTCGTAGCGCGGACATCTTGCCCGCATTTTTAGGGCGGGCAGGATGCCCGCGATACAAAGTGAACGCTAATTCTGTCTCCAAAGTTATAGCATTTCGCGAATGAAGACAAAAAAAGTATATATTGAGACCTATGGCTGCCAGATGAATGTGGCAGATACTGAGGTTGTGCTTTCCGTATTGGATAAGGCAGGATATACGCCTACCGACATTTTAGGGGAAGCCGATCTGGCATTTATGAATACTTGTGCCATTCGCGAAAACGCCGAAGATAAAGTTTGGAATCGCCTGCGTCACTGGAGAGGTGCGAAACGTCGTAAACCTAAAATGGTCATGGGTTTGCTCGGTTGTATGGCGGAGCATTTGCGCAAAGACCTTCTACAAAGTAAAGATAATATTATTGATCTTGTCGTCGGTCCTGACGAATACCGTAAACTACCGGCTCTTGTCGAAGCGACGCGCGATTCCGGGGAGAGTGGTATAGCAGTCAAACTTTCTCGCACAGAAACATACGATGATATTCTTCCCTTCCGTGCACAAGGCATCACTGCATATATTTCAGTGATGCGTGGTTGTGACAAATTTTGTACGTTCTGCGTCGTGCCTTTTACTCGCGGCAGAGAGCGTTCACGAACGCTGCGTTCGATCGTTGATGAATGCAAAGAATTAGAGCAGCAGGGATTTAAGGAGATTTCCTTGCTGGGGCAGAATGTAAATTCTTATGAGGATGAAGGGAAGGATTTTTCCAATCTGCTTGCCGCATGTGCCAAAGCTGTACCGAATATTCGCCTTCGCTATACGACAAGTCATCCGCAGGATTTCGATCAGAAGCTTACCGATACGATGGCAAGCCATGATAATATTTGTAAATCTATCCATCTCCCCCTACAATCCGGATCTGACCGCATTCTCAAATTGATGAACCGTACTTATACACGCGCTCATTATATGAGCATCATCAAGATGATCAAGAAAGCAATGCCTGAATCAACATTATCGACAGATATTATCGTTGGGTTTTGTACCGAGACTCTCGAAGATCATTTAGATACAATGTCTGTCATTCGCGCAGTAGAGTATGAAGGTGCATATACCTTCAATTATTCTCCGCGGCCCAACACAAAAGCATTCGATACCCTGCCCGATGATGTACCCTCAGAAGAGAAATCAAGGCGCTTAAGTCAGATCATCGCGATGCAAAATGAAATTGCTGCTCGCAAGAATTTAATGGATATCGGCAAAGTGCATACCGTCCTTGTCGAAGGACGCTCCAAAAAGAATGCAGCAGAATGGAAGGGCAGAACAGATTCAAATAAAATGGTCGTCTTCCCGCGTATTGATGCTGAAGTCGGTGAATACCGCGAAGTAAAGATCCTCCGCTCGAACTCCGCTACACTTATTGGAGATCTTACTGATGTGAAAGAAATTAAGAGCATCATGCACTCAAGCCAGGATCGCGGGGAAGTGATCTATGATCTGACTCCGCTTGTGATTTCATCGATAAACGAAAATGAACATTCGGGAATTGAACAGCCTGCGGCAATGCTTACCCTTCCGATTCTATAGAAGAAGACTCGGGAATTCCATTCCAAAATCATTGTTTCCAATTACTACACAAAATTCATCGTTACGTATGATCATCCTTAAAAAAGTCAGTAGTAGCTCCGCATTATTTTTTGTGACTACATTTTCCCTCTTACTAATTCTCTCTTCATGTAATTCAGCTAGCACGGTTGTTCCGCCCTCTCCTGCTGCCACACCGCTTGATCCACCTGCTGCGGGAACTGGTTTTCAGGTAACATCAGGCAAGTTTGATGTTGCTCCAAATTTTGAGCGGGAGATTTTTATCTATCGCGATCTCGGTAATTCGGCGCCTATCTATATCAATCGTATCCATTCGAAGTTACTACCGAATAGCCATCACTTTGTAATGTATTTATTTGATCCGAGTACTCCTGCATCGACACTTCCGGGATTTAATGTCATCCGCGATCTCCGCAATCCGGATGGGACGTATAATTTCTCAACCGAAAGCCAAATGAATTGGCATGTGTTTCTCGGCGGCTCAATGATCGAAGAAGAAGATTACAACTTTCCCTCAGGAGTTGCTCTCCAGCTTCCGGCTCATGTTGGTATAGATATGAATACACATTTCATCAATGACGGAACGTCCGCTATTTCCGGTGGATGCTATGCAAATCTCTATACGGTACCTGCATCCGGTGTTCAACATTCAGCTCAAACTATTTTTCAACCGAAAACAGACCTCCTTTTACCTCCTCACAAAATAACTGTTGTTGTTGATTCGGTAATAAATCAATATCCATACTCAGCAAGAATTTTCACACTCACTTCCCATTGCCATGCCCATGGACAAAAATTTCAGATCATGATAACCGGAGGTCCGCGAAACGGAGAAGTGATCTATGAAAGCACAGATTGGTCACATCCTTTAGTAAAAACGTATAACCCGCCCATCGTTGTGAATCAAGGCGAAGGGATTAAAACTATTGTTACATATAATAATACGACGGATAAGGTTATTACCTTCGGTTTAAAAAGTACAGATGAGATGGATGTAGTGTACGGCTATTTCTATTGAGCAGATGCTTTAGCTTAGAGAATCTGAATTTTTTCTGCTGCTTCGGTAAACCTGTAACAAGGCTTTCCTCTCGCCGTACCATCCGCCAAACCATACCATCATCCACAAACATTAAAATATATTCCCCTTTCAAACGTCTTACACAAGGATGACTCGACATTTTTTTTCTTTTTTCCTGATCGTTTTCTGCTTTCTGGCAGTGAAAAATGCTTCAGCTTCAACAATCTTTTTTTTTCCGGATTCTACTGATGCAATAATTTCCGGCTACATCAAAGATTCTCTTTCAGGCGAGACGATCATCGGTGCGACGATCCGCGTCCGTTCTCTTAAGCGCGGAGCCATCAGCAATAGAAGCGGATATTTTGCTTTGCATCTACCAAGTGAAACCGATCTCAGCCTTGAAGTGAGTTCTTTAGGATATAAGTCATTAAAGAAAAATATTCGCCTCTCCCCGGGACAGCAAATGACAGAGAATTTTATCTTAATTTCGGAAAGCATTCAAGGCAGTGAGATCACGGTAGAAACTGATAAAGAAAAAGATGAGCGCGAAGCGCCGCAGGTTTCGCGTGTTGAAATAAATCCTTCACAAGTTGCTAATTTGCCAAAAGCTGGTGAATCGGACATTTTCAGAATATTACAACTTATTCCGGGTGTGCAGACAATCAGCGAAATATCGGCAGGACTTTATGTACGCGGAGGCTCACCCGATCAGAATCTTATTTTGCTTGATGGCAGTACTCTTTATAACCCCAGCCATTTCTTCGGATTCTTTTCTACATTCAACTCCGATGCGATTAAAGATGTGGAGCTTATCAAAGGCGGCTTCCCTGCTGAATATGGCGGAAGGCTTTCAGCAGTATTGAATGTCACCGATAAAGACGGTGATCTTTATAAAACGAATGCCAAGCTTACTCTCGGACTTATATCAAGCCGCGGTACGATCGAAACGCCACTCGGTGATGGAGCTTTGACCCTTTCAGCAAGGCGAACGTATATTGACGTGATTTTGAATGCAACTGGCTTGACACAAAGCCTCAATATTCCAAATTATCATTTCTACGATCTGAACGGTAAATTTACACAAACCCTTGGGTTAAGCGATAAGATCGCTGTATCAGGTTACGGAGGATCCGATAACTTATCTTTCGAGAACGGAAAATCCGCTTCATCAGTAGGATTGAACTGGGGTAATCAATCTGCAAATGCCAGTTGGACTCACCTTTTTTCGAATGAGCTTTTCATGAAGGTAAATTTCAACGGAAGTCATTATTTTTCGCTGTTAAATTTCGGACTTGGTACGAACTCCTTCAATTTTAATAATCAGATTTATGACTACTCCATGCATGGTGATCTGGAATATTTTCTTGGCAACCAACATGAAATAAAAACCGGGTTCCAACTTTCGCAGTATCATTTTCGTCTGCTCATTACACAGGCAAGTAATCCGCCTAATTCAAATATTGATTTGACGCCTCTTTACTATGCCGGATATATTTCTGATGAATATAAGCCTGATGAACGCTGGGCGATAACTGCTGGCTTACGCATTGATGGTATTTCCTCACGGACTGAGATCGGTGTGGATCCGCGCATAGCAATCCGTTATATTCTCAATCCTGATATTACCCTTAAAGCAAGTTATGGAATTTATCATCAATATCTCAAGCTTTCCTCTAATCCTCTTTTTACCGCTTCTGATATTTGGCTTCCCGTAGATTCGACCCAAGCTGCTTCGGCAGCCAATCAATACGTACTCGGTATTTCGACTTCGCGGTTCGAAGGTTTTACTTTCGATGTTGAAACCTATTATAAAACATATACCAATCTGGTTGAACTTAAGCCGAATATACTTGGTGGCAGTAAATTGAGCGACGTTTTTTTTGTCGGGAACGGATTTTCTTATGGAATTGAATTCTTTCTTCAAAAACGGGTCGGCGATTGGACGGGTTGGTTGGGCTATACACTTGCCTATACTCGTAGGAAGTTTCCGGAGATCGATCAGGGAAATACATTTCCGCCGACCTACGATAGGAGAAATGATCTGAATCTTGTCGTGACGTATCGCGTCAACGACAGATGGACTCTTGGCTCAACCTTTGTGTATGCCACCGGTCAGGCCTATTCTCAAACTACTGCACTCTATAATGCAGGAGAACCTGATTATAACGGAAAACTCATTCCCATCGATGGAACAAAGAACGGTTTGCGTCTGGAGCCATACAACAGACTCGATGTTTCAGCAACATACTCCTTCTGCTTATTCAGCGAGAAGCGAAACGCCGAACTGAATTTTGATATTTACAATGTTTATAATCATCGTAACGTATGGTTCAGAAGAATTGATACCGCCACTAATCCGGCAACAAGTGAAGACGTAAGACTGCTACCAATTCTGCCGACTTTCGGATTACAAATTAAATTTTAGAAATAAGATGAAGAAACACATTATATTTTTTCTTGTACTTTTTATTGCAGTACTAAATGGATGCGACGGTGCGATTACCTCGCAATACCAGGAACAGATGGTAGTCGAAGGATTTATTTATCCCGGCGGTGGGATTGATTCCGTTATTCTTCATTACTCAACACCCTTCACCAATTTATATAGCGATTCTGCCTATGCCATTACGGGCGCAGATGTTCGGGTTTCTGAAGGCGGAAAAGAATATATTCTATTGCCTGCTGCGGCGAAAGGCAGATACTATCTTCCTTCATCGGCCCTTATTATTGAAGGTGGAAAAACATATACACTTACTGTGAGAATAAAAAATCATTTTGTCACTGCAGCTACGACGGTACCAAAACCGATTCAATTTATCAATATAGACAGCACCTTCCCAAAGGATCGAATTCTGCTACTTGATACTACGAATGCCTCAACGTTCACCTATACATTATTGGCGGGCCCGGTAGACGCCGAGACACGAAGATATATGCTTGAAGTCAGCGCGATAGATACGAATTTTGGTAAAGTATCAACGAACCTTTTTGGTCCGCCGGTTGATACCTCGGCTTATGTGCGATATTCATTTATACAAACTGCGCCGCGAATTATTATCTATTCGCGTCTCTTCGGTTGGTTCGGTCCGAACTTACTAAGCTTTCTTGCCCTCGATTCAAATTGGGTTGATTATAAACGTCAGGTAGGCTACGGGCAAAACGCACAGATACATTATCAATCTTCTCTCAACCATATAAATGGAGGAATAGGTGTATGGGCAAGTGCAGCTAAGGATACCGTCACTGTATTTATTAAACCAAAGTCATAGGGAAGTCGCATTAAGGGGAGCTAAGGTTAGGTCAGAATGGTTGAAGTATTCAAAAGAAATCTTGCTCCGAAGTATATTATTATGTATCTTTCAATTATTTTTCTTCGCCGCGCTCGAAGGTCCACTCCATGCGCAAGTTTTTACTGAGCGCCTCTGGTGGACACCCGGCTCCATCTCCTCTCTTCCCGGAATAGATTCCTTGTTTACAGTAAACCCCGTAAGTTATACTTCCTTTGATTTCCTACATACCCTATCGCTATACACATGGGGCTCGAGTTTACGATTATCATCGAATACATTTATTACTACTGACCCACTGACTCCATTTTTTTTTATTAGCGGCGAAGGTCGTTCACGGTTACGCGAAGACACTCGTGTTCGGACAAGCGAGGCGAATGCACTCATTAACGCGGATTATCCATTTAATGAAATGCGTGACGGCTTGACAATTTCTTTTTTTGGATCAACATATTCGCTTCGATCAGGTGCCGAACAAGCGCTTTCGCAGATCGGAACACTTGCAAATGTTACAGATGGGTATGGAGTATTTGGCGGGAAATATTCTCCGATTTCACCAATAAAAATTTCTGCAGGCGCAGGAATCGCTCGTAAATCATTCGCAATCGGTACAAGCTCGGGCACTATCGTCAAGGCTGGAATAACTTCAGATACTGTTTCGCTATCGAATGAATTACTATTCGATGGTGCTGCTGCTCTTGATGAACGGCATTTCAATCTTCAGGATGAAGTATCACGCAATGATAATGTTCATGCCCATCTCTTTTCTAATTTCGGTGAAAGCGGAAACAATGATGCTTCTGGTGGCATTGCGGTCAAACGACGGGATTTTTTCTTTTCAAAGGATACGTCAGGAATACTTGCAAAACAGGAACGCTCTGAGGTTGATTTTGAACTTCACGATGCGCTGCAATATCCATTTATTAAAAGACGTTTCATCGGGAATTTTCGCGTCGATCTTCTCCCGCAGCAGATTACCCGTCGAACGCCGAGTATTGACATTACCGCTCTTCCGACGACAACACTTATTTCCTCAACGTTCCTTGTGCCTTCAACGACAGAGGCTCTCGATGCCGCATTTTCAGGAAGATTTGATTTTTTACTCGGTGACCCTGCTGAAGAAGCGCGAACCACCCAACTCTCAATGGAAATAAAATTTGATGAACGAAATGAGACGAGTGATATTTTGCAAGGAGAAACAGGTACACTCTCTGCACTTGCAGTAAAAAAACTTTCCAATGCGCTTGGTGCTACGAGTTTCGATGGAAAACTAACATCGTTGCAGTTTACCGCCAACTTTCCTTTGGCGGAGCGTGATGCATTCAATACAAATTTTAGTTCGCGGATCTACCGTTATGATACTCCAAGTACTGATAATCATGATGATCGCGACGAGTTGAACCTTGGAAGTACGCTTCAATATGATCATTATTTTTCGTCTTCACTGGAAATGTCAAATGAAATTCGTCTGGCAAGAAGTCATCTTGTCTATCTTGAAAGTGACAGGAGCTTGCAGAATTATGTCAGTAAGACTATTTCGTTAGCTTCACAAGTTATCTTTCGCACTCCATCTTTCCAGCATCATATTCGAGGCGAAGTTTTTGCAAATTATTCTGTCTATGATTTTTCAGCCCCTATTATGGGTTCATCCACAGCCCGTGACTACTTAATACGTGGCGTGAATGGGTCTGACAGCATTAGAATTTCATTAGGGAAAATTTCAATCCTTCGGGATGCCCACGCAGGCATCGAAGGTATTTTCGATCTACGACTATACGAACGTGGTGCTTATAACGTTGCCGCATTTACCGAACGACCCATTCTCCGCACATCGGAATTTTCCGGAGACCTTACCGTAAATCTTATGGATAGAAACTCTCCTTCACCAACATTGATAAAACTTGGCGCAAGAGCATTTATTATGCGCCGGTTCGCACCGATTGCTACTTCATCACAGACAACACTTTCATTGCAAGAAAGTCTCGACCGAATCGGTCCGCTTTTTACTATAACAATAGATCAATTAGAAATAAAAGGTCCTCGACTTTATGGTTCGATCTGGTATAGTTTCGTAAGCCATGAAACATCTGATTCAAAGATTTCTAATTCGTCAAGACAGATCGAAGCGCAATTAGCAGCACAATGGAGTTTTTAAATTACTTTATCTCTTTAAATTCTGCATCCTGAATTTCCTTCTGATCAACGTGCTTACTGTTCTTTTTCGATGAAGCCGAATTAAATTTGAAGCTTTGCGAAGTACCGCTTTGATCATTTGGTTTCGCCTTGCCCCCTATCCCTTCAACAAAGGGCCTGATCCGCCTGCGATAGATCGTTAATAGGGCGAAGAAAAAAATAATTAATTCAATCAAGATCCGCATGAGCGCAGGTTAGTTAGTTAGTAATTCAAAAAATGGTTCGCCTTTTGAAAGGTATTCTACCGGTGGATACGGGCTGCGCAAGATCGTACTTACAAGTCTTTGGAAATGTTCTGGCATCCGCAAAAAGTCAAAGTCGTCGCAGCTTGCAACGATCAGGCGTGTATCCCGATAATGAAAGAAAAAATCGTTATAAGCACTGACGATCTGCTCCAGATATTCGCGATTCATATTTTTTTCAAAGTTACGTCCTCGTTTTTTTATGTTTTGCTGCAACAAACTGACACTTCCCTGCAAATAGATCACGACATCCGGCATCGGTACGGTTTTATCTAATGCAGAACTGACCTCTTCATAAAGCTTTAACTCGTCCCGAGTCAAGTTTACCTCGGCAAAGATGCGGTCTTTAGAAAATAGATAATCACTGACGCAACTTTCATAAAACAGATCGGTATGGATAAGCTCCTGCTGCTGTCTATAGCGCGAAAGTAAAAAGAAAAGCTGCGTCTGGAACGCAGTACGGCGACGATCGTCATAAAACGTTTGGAGGAATGGATTTTCTTCATATCGTTCTAAGATCAGACGCGCTCTAAAGTGGTGGGCGAGCATATCTGCTAGCGTTGATTTCCCAACTCCAATAGGACCTTCGACGGCTATATAGCGAATAGGGAGCGCCTCCTGCTTCATGGAGCGGGATAGTGCATATTCGACGTCATTTGTTACTGACATTTTATTCACGACTTAACCAAGTGAATGCTGTTTTTATCGTAGTAAAGTTGCTCTAAAAGCGATCCAATATTTTTTTTCAGTACTGGATGAATAAAATCAGAAGCGATCTCATTCATTGGTACAAGTACAAAACTCCGATTTTGCAACTCTTTATGGGGCACGGTTAATGAAACTGAATCCATAACAACATCATCATAAAATAAAATATCAAAGTCTATTTCACGTTCATGCCACCTTTGGCGCTCCGTACGTCCCAATTCACTTTCCAGAATTTTCAAAGCGTTATGCAGTGACTCAAGTTCTAACTCGGTCAGTATGAGAATAACAGCATTGAGAAAATCTGCCTGTTCTGTAAAGCCATACGGAGCAGTCTCGTATATCGAGCTTGTCTTTTCTATTAAACCGAAATGCGATAATGCAGTAAATGCATCCTGGATCCGCGCCATGCGCGGCTCTATATTCGTACCGATTGCAATGTACACTCTATGCATTTTGGCTATTCGCCTCTGAAGCTTTTGTACTCTACTTCGACAAAATTGAGCTTTCCTCCGACAGGGGCATTCATCTTTCTGACTTTTACTCCGACGCCGCGCACCTCCCGGAATGTATCTAATACCACCATGCAAATATCGCAGGCAAAAGCTTCGAGCAGGTTGTATCGTTTCTTTTCCGAGACTTTTATGACTGTAGTATATAATTTGGTATAATCGAGCGTATCGCTAAGTGCATCAGTCCTAGTTGCGGATGTATCTGCAACTTCAACCTCCAAATCGATCTCGAAATGATTACCATTCCTGATCTCTTCTTCATAGACACCATGATGAGCAAAGATCTCTATAGAATTGAGTCTGATAAACATCTAAAATTATTGCTTATATCGTTTCATCCATGTCGCTTGACGCTTTGCATACTGACGTGTGCGGATAATGATCTCTTCCCGCGCTGCGTCAAGAGGTTTCTCCCCGCGCGCAACTCGAGCAAGTTCTCTATATCCGATCGCATTCATAGCAGGCATCATATCCGCTACACCGTTTTGAAGCAGCTTCTCAACCTCTTTTAACCAACCTGCAGTAAGCATATCATCAATACGAACTATGATTTTTTGCTGAAGTTTCTCTCGATCAACTTCGACAAGTGTAAACGATGGTTGGAATTCAAAAGGCTCCGCTTTTTCTTTACGCGCTTCACCAAGAGGAATACCCGTTGCATAAAAAAATTCCCATGCACGTTCTAATCTTCTTGGGTTCCGCTCGCGTAATATCTGTTGATAAAGTATAGGGTCGATTTCCCGCAGCCGTTCATGCATTTTATCGAATCCTAATTCTTTCATTTCTTGTGCAACACGGAGACGAGCTTCTTCTATTTTTTTTTCATCAGCCTCAAGCGATGTAATACCAAAGAACAGAGCGTCAATATAAAATCCCGTTCCTCCTACAATAAGTGGCGTTTTCCCATTCGTAATTATTTTTCGTATTATTTCTCGAGCAGTTTTTGAATAATCCGAAGCATTAAAGCGCTCATTCGGTTTCAAAATGTCGATAATATGATGGGGGATCCGTTTTCGAATTTCTAATGAAGGTTTCGCCGTGCCTATATCAAAACCGTAATATAATAGCGATGCATCGGCGCTGACAATTTCAATGTTTGGATTTGATTCGAATCGCTGCAAAGCAAGAGTCGTCTTGCCTGAAGCAGTTGGTCCGGTAATGACTTCGATCTGTCTCATCTAATCACGCTCTTCTTGAGCCCAGCCTTCTTTTCCGACAAGAGGCACAAATTTGAACTCAGGTAATTCTTCGACAGTAAGTTTACCCTGCTGATTTTTTACAAGATACATTCGCTGAATATCGAGCGAGCCTACAGGAACAAGGAGCCTGCCCCCATTTAGATCAAGTTGTTTTGTCAGCGTCTCAGGTACATCAGGCGCCCCTGCAGTAACGATGATCGCATCGAAGGGTGCATATTCCGGCCAACCCCGGGATCCATCCCCTGATCTGGAAATAATATCATGATAACCAAGAGCATCAAGTCGTTTACGTGCAATTTGCAAAAGCGACTGGTGTCTCTCGATAGTAAATACTTTGCATCCTATTTCAGCTAATACCGCTGCCTGATAACCGGAGCCTGTGCCGATCTCCAAAACTTTTTCACCAACTTTCAACTGCAGAGATTGAGTCATGTAGGCAACGGTAAATGGCTGGGATATCGTCTGTCCGGATCCAATTGGTAACGCTGAATCTTCATAGGCGCGGCGGGCAAAGTTCTTTTCCAAAAATTGTTCGCGGGGTATTTTCCCCATTGCACGAAGTACCGAAGCGTTAGCAATTCCACGAGATCGAAGAAATTCCAGCAAATGAGAACGTTCGTGAGAAAAATTATTTTGAGCGGAATGAAGCATGGAGAGTTTTTACAGTTATCGCTAGTATGCTAACAGCGTAGGTTTGAAAAATTTTATTATTAATAATGCTAAATTAAATTTTAAATTTGCATTTTTTAATTATCTATCAGTTCCTTCTCTGGATTCAAGCGCATAATCCTTTGATGTACCTGTCAGATGAATATTTGTAGGTGTTACAACGATGGGTCCGGTAATTGCCGAGGTGATCTTCTCGCGAAGCTCTTCACCGGAAAGATTAAGAGAAAGTTTTCCGGATTTTGCAAAAGCGAATTCTCCTGTTTCTTCTGAAAGCACGAGGGCAACGACATCTGCCTGCTCGGAAATTCCGAGCGCTGCGCGGTGACGTGTACCAAGCATTTTTTCACCGATCGCTTCAACTCCCGAGAGCGGCAAGGTACAGCGTGCAGCTTCGACGTAGCGATCCTTAATGATAACTGCTCCGTCATGAAGCGGGCTTCGCTTATTAAAGATCGTCACTAAAAGTTCTTTGGATATATGTGCATGAAGCGGCAATCCTGTATCAACAAAAAGTTTTATATCAGTTGTACGAATAATAATAATCAGCGCCCCCTCATGACGTTGGCGCAATTCCTCAAATGCCCTGACGATGATATCAGCATATTCCTTTACATCAGTGCGAATAAAAAATTTGACGATAGGATTTCTTCCGAGAAAAAGCAATAGTCTGCGCAGTTCAGGTTGAAACAGAACGATCAGTGCAATAACCCAAATATCGGTAAGTGTCTTTAAAATCCAGGACAAGGCTTTCATATCCACAGCCCGTGCAACGATTGAGCCGATGATGACTAGCATTAAGCCTAGAAAAACCTGCGCTGCAATAGTACCGCGCATTGCAACATAAATCCTATAAAAAAGAAAAGTAACTAAAAGGATGTCGAGAATATCGACCCACGTTATCGTGATAAATCCTATGGTGAAGACATCCATTCTCCGTTTTATTGCCTCTCTTCTTTACTGCCGTTGGTTGTAAGTGTCAGTTCAACACCTTTATCATTGTAATTTTCGTATGCTTCGATGATCTCGCGAACTAACCTATGCCGCATAACATCGGCTTTATTAAAATACACCATCGAGATTCCCTCAACTCCCTGAAGTATTTCCTGAATCTGTATTAGTCCTGATTGCGTACGCGACGGAAGATCGATCTGTGTCATATCTCCGGTAACAATCACTTTCGATCCGATACCGATTCTTGTTAAAAACATTTTCATTTGCATAGTAGTCGCATTCTGTGCTTCATCGAGGATCACGAAAGCATTATTGAGCGTTCTTCCCCGCATATAAGCAAGGGGCACAACTTCGACCGTACCTCGCTCTATATACCCTTTAAGTTTTTCTGCCGTCATCATTTCTTCTGCGGCATCATATAAAGGTCTTAAATACGGATCAACTTTCTGAGATAGATCACCGGGTAAAAACCCGAGGCTTTCACCTGCCTCTACAGCAGGTCTGGCAAGAATAATTTTTGCTACTTCGCGTGTCTTCAAAGCCGAGATCGCCATTGCAACCGCTAAATATGTTTTTCCGGTACCTGCAGGACCGATGGCAAAAACAATATCATTCTTCTTTACAGCCTTGTAGTATTCGATCTGAGTCGGCGTCTTAACTCTGATCGGTTGATTGTGCGTGAAGAGAACGATCGATTCAAGCTCAGCAAAATTCTGCGCTACTTCTTTTCCTGCAGAAACAATGTCAATAACAGTGGTGACATCTGTTTTCGATAGGTGGCCGGCTTTAGCCAGGAGAAAAGATAATTCACTAAAAACTTTTTCTATAGATGAAACTTCCTGCAATGATCCTTGCAATAAGATCACATCCCCCCTTGCAATGATTCTCGCATCGAAACGCTGTTCAATAAGTCTAAGATAAAGATCCTGCGGACCGAAAAGCAAAACTGCTTCGGTCGGCGCTACACGAATTTTTCGTTCTACTACTTCCATACTCTATATAACCAAGAAAGATGATAAAAAGTGAAAGACCGTTCTTCCTTTCGGAAAAACGGTCTTTCAAATCTAATTACGCATTAATAAGCGCCGCTTCCGCTCCTCACGAATTAATGTTTGCGATGACGATATCCCGTCATATCTTTATCTTCTACCGTGACGGCTGTTTTCAAGATAGTAAGCTGCTGCCCCGGATAGATGAGATCAGGATTCTTGATCTGATCACTATTGGCATGCCATATCTTCGGCCATGCAAAAGGATCGTTATAGATATCAGGTTTTTTTGCAATGTTCCAAAGACAATCACGGTCCTTACGCCATGTACCAACGGTATAAACCATATTCGGCGGTACCATTCCATGCTTCATTTGCATATAGGTGTTCGAAATTGCCATCACTCGGCTGTGATGATCCGGAATAAGCACAAGCTTATCACCGCGTAAAGTGCGGATCTCGTTCTCAAGAGCTTGAACTCTCGTCTTATTCTGGTTCAATTGGTCAGGAGAAAGTGAGCGAAGCGAATTCAACTCCTGCTCGTCCTTTGCAAGACGCTCGCGATAGGCATTATATCCGTTACGATCTGAGCCGCACAGAGCATAAAGCTCGTTCTTGCATTTATCATTATCAGCCATCCTCTGCTGAAGATCAGCGCTGCCTTTCGAACCTGCGTCAGTCGTAGTTCTTAATTGGTCACGAAGACTATTGATCTCGCTATTGCGATAGGCAATAGTAGAATCCGCCTGTTCTTTCGTGAAATCTTCCGGATAATTCGAGTTATACTTATTTCTCTCCTGTGCCGAAGAAATGCCGGCAAGTGATAGCACCATAAGTGCTGTGAGTAAAATTGAAGTTTTTTTCATTTTTTTAGTCTCCTGTATTTATGGTGAGAGATTAGCGATGTTTCTTTTTAGCCGGTGCAGTCATCGGAGGTGGCGGCGGAGGTGCTAGGCGCCATTCTACACTATCTGCCCAAATGTTCGGCCAATTGACAAGTCCGGCGCGAACAGCAGCTGTCTGAGAGCTGCAATCTGCCAAATCTCTATCTTGTGCAGCAAGTTTACCCTGAACGTCGCTCAAGTTCCCCTTTGCACGCTCGAGATCCATTCTCAAGCCATCACGGGTTTGATCAAGGTCGCGAATTTTTTTCATTTGCTCTTCAGTTGCTTTATTCGAGCAACTCGAAAGTGCCACCATCGCAATGCATGCGATAGCTAAGACTCTAGAAAACATATGTGGTGATTTCATTTTACCAAGACTCCTTTATAGATTAAAAAAAGTTACAAGTCGCAATGTTGCAATCCCTTAGCGTACAAAAATACGACAAAAATTGTAGCCTCGTTCAAATATACGCAAATTTAATGCCAGAGGATTCCCTTTAAGATTACATGGCTTATAACTGTAAAACCTTTAATTCTTTAGTTATGCAACATGTGACCATGCCAAAAACACCGCAAAGTGTTTATTCTCAAGCACATAACTTAAGCAATCACTACTCCCATTCAATGGTTGCCGGAGGTTTCGAACTTATATCATAGACTACTCTTGAAATTCCACGAACTTCATTAGCAATTCTGTTGGAAACACTTGCAAGGAATTCATGCGGGAATCTTGACCAATCTGCTGTCATGCCATCAACACTGGAAACTGCCCGAAGAGCGCAGACATTATCATACGTTCGTTCATCACCCATGACACCGACAGTACGAACAGGAAGCAGAACGACAAATGCCTGCCATGTGGAGTGATAAAGATTCGATGCGCGAAGTTCTTCAATAAAAATTGCATCCGCGGCGCGGAGAAGATCGAGCTTTGCTTTGGTAATATCGCCGATCACTCTTATAGCAAGCCCCGGACCGGGAAAAGGATGACGATCAATAAAATGCTCAGGGATTCCAAGGGCTCTGCCGACATTCCGCACTTCATCTTTGAATAATTCACGTAGTGGCTCGATAAGATCAAGATCCATTAACTCAGGCAAGCCGCCGACATTATGATGCGATTTAATTGTTGCCGATGGACCTTTGAAAGAAACAGATTCGATGACATCGGGATAGATCGTACCTTGTACCAAGAATTTAGCATCGGAGAATTTTTTTGCTTCTTCGGCAAGAACATCAATAAATGCTGCGCCGATAATTTTTCTTTTTTTCTCAGGATCGGAAACATCTGCAAGCCGGGAAAGAAATAAATCATTTGCATCTGCGAAATCAAGATCAATACCGAAATGATCGCGAAAAGTATGTACAACTTCTGCGCTCTCACCTCTTCTCATTAAGCCATTATCGACATGAATACATTTCAATTGTTTGCCGATGGCACGATGAACAAGCACTGCGGCAACAGCCGAATCCACTCCGCCCGATAATGCACAGATTACGGTTTTATCGCCGACCTTCTTTTTAATTTCGGCAATTGTCGCTTCGATAAAGTTATGCGAATTCCACCCGCCTTTTAACTCGGCAATATCAAAAAGAAAATTTCCGAGCAGTTGCGAGCCTCCTGTGGTATGGACAACTTCTGGATGAAATTGAATTCCGTAAATTTTCTTCTCATCATTAGCAATAGCACAGACGGGTGAATTCGTGCTTCTTGCAACAATGCGAAATCCCGTCGGCATTTTCGTTACCTTATCGCCATGCGACATCCAAACTGAAGTACGCTCGGCGATATCAATAAAAAGTTTGCAGGATTTATCTTCGATAATAAGCTCGGCTCTGCCGAATTCACGGTGAGCGCTTTTATCCACTTCGCCGCCCATATCATAGGCGATCATCTGCAAACCATAACAGATACCAAGAATTGGCTTCCCCAATGTAAAAACTTCTGCCGCACAACGCGGAGCATCATCTGCATAGACACTTGATGGTCCACCGGATAAAATGATCGCTGAAGGATTGAATTTCTTTATCTCATCAAGAGATGCATTGCATGGAAGAATCTCTGCATAAACGCCATGCTCGCGGACTCTACGGGCAATGAGCTGCGTGTATTGTGAACCAAAATCAAGAATCAGAACAGAATCACCTGAATGTGCCATATATAAGCAAAAAAAAAACGTTCTTTGTGCAGCCGATAAAATGACTACAAAAAAAAAACGTTCTTTTTTCACCACCTTTCGGTGCGTGAATTTCAGTTATAAAATTTAGGAGCGTTGAAAAGGAAATTTAAAGATTATTAGTTCCTTATTGGCCAATCAAAGCTTTATAATCCCCAACACCCATTGTATGTGATTTTATTTCACCGGGATCGCTCATCTCAACTTTCAGCAGCCAGCCACCTGAATAAGGTTCTTTGTTAACCACATCAGGCGCATCATTGATTGCAGTATTCACTTCGGTGATCTTGCCGGAGATGGGGGTATAAATATCGCTGACGGTCTTCACCGCTTCGACAGTGCCGACAGATTCGCCGGCTTTCACATCTTTGCCGCTTGGAATATCGAGATAGATCACATCACCAAGTTCGCCCTGTGCGAAATCAGTGATGCCGATAATGGCAGTATTTCCTTCAACACGAATCCATTCGTGTTCTTTAGTGTAGGTAAGGTTTTCAGGAAAAGTCATTGTTTAAGTTTTGTTAAAATTGTTAAATATTCAATAAGACCTATAGGACTTATCCTATAGCTCCTATTTCTTCCACTGGAATGTCTCTAAAAAATGCGTATCAAAATCCCCCGCTCTGAAACGCTCATCGCGCATCAAAGCTTTATGGAATGGAATCGTAGTGTGAATACCTTCGATCACAAATTCTTCAAGCGCCGATTGCATCCTGTCAATCGCTTCTTTACGGTCTGCTCCGAAAGTAATGAGCTTGCCAATGAGTGAATCATAATACGGTGGAATCGCATACCCGCTATAAGCATGAGAATCAAGCCTGACACCATATCCGCCCGGAGCATGAAAACTTTTTATCATTCCTGGTGAAGGGCGGAAATCATGATCTGTATCTTCGGCATTGATGCGGCATTCGATCGCATGTCCTTGCGGCTTGCGCGGCTTCTTCGAAATTTTTCCACCGCTTGCAACATGAAGCTGCTGCTTGATGAGATCCATTCCGATCACTTGCTCGGTCACGCAATGCTCGACCTGAATACGCGTATTCATTTCCATAAAGTAGAAATTACTATCGGCATCAAGTAAAAATTCTATAGTACCTGCGCCGACATACCCAACGCTTGCAGCGCCCTTAACTGCGGCATCACCCATCTTTTGACGCAATGCATCAGATACAACAGGCGATGGAGATTCTTCAACAAGTTTCTGATGGCGGCGCTGAATGGAACATTCGCGCTCGTTATAATGAACGACGGTTCCGAATGTATCACCGAAAACCTGAATCTCGATATGCCTCGGCTTTGAAACATATCGTTCGATATATACTGCGCCATTTCCAAATGCACCGACAGCTTCTGTTTGCGCCATCTGCACATTTACTTCAAGATCTTCTTCTTTTGTTACGACACGCATTCCGCGTCCGCCGCCGCCTGCAACTGCTTTGATGATGACGGGAAATCCGATCTGTTTTGCAACATCCAATGCCTCGTCAAGAGATTCGACAACGCCATCGGTACCCGGTACAACAGGCACTCCTGCCTTTTTCATCGTCTCTTTCGCATGAGCTTTATCGCCCATTGATTGGATCATCTCAGGAGTCGGGCCGATGAATGTAAATCCTGAAGCCGTACAAATATCTGCGAACTCGGCATTTTCGGCTAAAAATCCGTAGCCTGGATGAATTGCCTCGACGTTCGTTAAATGTGCAGCGCTGATGATCTGCGGAATATTGAGATAGCTGAGTTTTCCTGCAGGCGGACCGATGCAGACCGCTTCATCGGCAAAACGAACATGTAGAGAATGCTTATCCGCTTCCGAATAAACGGCAACGGTTTTCACACCAAGCTCGCGGCAGGTGCGAATGATACGCAAAGCGATTTCGCCACGATTGGCTATGAGAATTTTATGGAACATGGGAAGGTCTATGCCGTCTCTAAAATAAACAACGTCTGCCCGTATTCCACTGGCTGTCCGTTCTCGACAAGGATCTTTATGATCTTTCCCGATGCATCGCTTTCGATCTCATTCATTAGTTTCATTGCTTCGATGATGCAAAGCGTCGTGCCGACTTCGACATTTTGTCCAAGTTGCACATATTTATCTGCATCCGGCGAAGGTGAGCTGTATAACGTTCCAACGATCGGTGATTTTACTTCATGAGTCTTGGCTGAAGTCCCAGAAGTATCTCCTACAGATGGAGCAGGTGTTGAAGGAGCCGGTGCAGCTGGTCCTGGTCCATACCCATACGATGGCGGCGGAGCATACATCATCTGTGCAGCAGGTTCTTTCTGCCGGGCAAGTCTGATCTGCGAACCTTCTTCTTCGATCTCCAGCTCGGTGAGGGTGCTGTCGTCGAAAATTTTTAAGATTTTTTCTAAGTATGATAGATCCATAGTGACTCCTTTTATTAATTTTCTTGTCGGTAGACGCATGCTTTAGCCTGCGAACGCTTTCATGATGAGAGATTCACGCAGGCTAAAGCCTGCGCCTACCCCAAATGTTGAAATTATTTCTTTACGCGTTCCATATACTGCCCCGTGCGCGTATCTACTTTTACCATATCACCCTCATTTAAGAAAAGCGGTACGTTTACCATTGCTCCGGTTTCAAGCTTAGCAGGTTTTGTGCCGCCTGTTGCCGTATCGCCTTTCATTCCCGGATCGGTCTGTACAATCGTGAGATTTACTGCCGGTGGAACTTCCACGGCAACGATCGTCCCGTCTTCAGCAAAAATAATATCAGCGTTATCGGATTCACGAATGAATTTTGCAACATCTCCAACCACGATTGAAGGTACGTTGATCTGTTCATAGGATTCCGTATTCATAAATACAAAATCATCGCCATCTTTATATAGATATTGAAAAGTTTTCTTTTCCATGCGTACCATCTCGACAGATTCGCCGGAGCGATAGCGCATTTCCTTCAAATTTCCTGTGCGAAGTGAGCGAAGTTTTGCCTGAACAAATGCACGGAGATTACCCGGAGTCCGATGCTCATATTCTTCAATTCTATAGAGTTCGCCATCCATTTTCAAGACGGCGCCGTTACGAAAATCATTAGTAGATGCCATAAAAGTGAGATTTTAACAGTATTTTAGCCTTAGAATTACAAATTTACGGAATAATAGTCCCGTTTTCAGGAATTCCGCTTCTGATAGTCCACCCCTAACACCAAATCGGGCTTAATTCTTCCTGATAAGGACAAATTTTCCGTCGTCGCGATTACCGTCAACTTTGAGGGAATAATAGTAAACTCCGCTGGGAGCCAGCACACCGGTATCATCTTTTCCATCCCATTCAACATACCAAGAACCTCCGAAAGGATCGGCTGCAAGAATTTGGTGATTTGGTTGAGGCGACCTATCGAAATGACGGATAAGGTCATTGTTTAAAGAGTAAATACTGAGGCTGACATCGCTGGGTGATTGTGTTTTTGTTGATGCGAGAATATTGAGGACGGAGCCGTCACTGAGTGAGGAAACAAGAAATGGCTGGGGAAAAATTTTCGTTGCAATAAGAATCGGCAGGCTGACCGTATCACAAAATGTTTCTGGGTATTGAAAGCTATCTTGAAATACTAACAAGCTTTTGCTTGTGACAGAAGCATCAGATACGTTTGTCCTATCTGTTGACCTCGAAATTACAATTACCGATGTATCTTTTCCATAACCGCATACAAGAATATGAAGTGAGGCATCAAGAGCTTGAAATGTATTAGTTATGTTTGGCTGTAAATTCGTTTTTTGAATGGCATCGCTTTTGAATTTCCTCGCATCAGGAAAAACACTTGTTCCCTGAAAATTTCTGCCTGTATAATAAACTGCTGTTCCGAAACGTTTATATTCAGTACAAAAATTCGTATTCTCTATTGTGAGAATGCTATCAAAGCATAAAAGGAAATCGGGAAGTTTATCTGCATAAAGATCCCAGACTCTTTTTAAAATATCATCGCCGAATTTTTTACTGAGATATTGCATCCAGATGCATTGTCCGTAATAACCGATACCATCGATATGATCAAAAGACCCATCAAAATGTAATGTATATAACGGAATATATTGCAAGTAATCCGGAACAGAAGGTGTACTTCTCATCTCCAACCAAACTGCCATCATTTCTCGAAAATTGTCATCATTATTACTGGTTTCATTTTTCCCGTAACTACCATTTTGAATCACATGATGAAATTCATGGAACACCGTAATACGCCCAGCATCCAAACCTAAAGTTGAGTAGCCGGCAGCAAAACTATTATCCATTCTTATATAAGAACGGTATCGGCTTAAACCTGAAGGTGAACTTGAAAATGGGTTGCCGATCGAATACGTAACACCATAAAATCCTGCGCCAAGATGTGCCAGTTCAATATGCCAGGTCGAATCCGGGTACGAAAACGGCGGCTTGGAGTATCCAAGTTCAACAACTTCCAACTCGTAAGCTTCATCAGCAAAATGACGCACGCTATCAACATATTCATCCGAAGCTGAATCCACTCCTGTTTTAGAATAATAAATTGTGAATCTGCCTGAAGGTGATTTTATTGAATCAGTAAACGATGTCACTGATTCAATAACAGCTACTCTGAGGGGCTCACTAATCTTTTTAATACGTGTTGCTTCGAATGCTAACTCAGAGCCACATTTTCCATAAGGGTTCGTTATAGGTGGCAGTGATCTAAACAAACTTTTCATTTGTCCATATAAGATAAGAAGGGAATCTTCATGGGATAAGGGCAAACCGGTTCGGACTAAATTTTCGTATTCGAATATGCTTGAGGCTCTTGAAGCCAAGGGCGAAGCTTTTTGCCCAAATGTTCGCGATGAGGTTCCTGCGATAAGCAGTATCGTGGTAAATATGGAGAATCTTATAGCAATTGAGAAACGAACTACGCCTGCGTGCATTCTGTTTTATTATCAAAGCTTAAATGAAACAAAACTCATCTTCGAATCTGAAACAAAGATGCGTGAGGTTTCGTCATAAATAAGTAGAAGACTTACAAATTGTTACACTTTTCATATGGCACAAGAAGGAAATTTTTCTAACCGGGTACAGGATGTGATCCGCCTGTCACGCGAAGAGGCTATTCGCTTAGGTCATGACTATATCGGCACCGAGCATTTATTACTTGGTATCATTCGCGAAGGCGAAGGAATTGCCGTGAAGATCCTGCGCAATCTCGGCGTTGATCTTTATAAAATTAAGAAGGCGATAGAAGATACCGTTCGCTCCGGCGGAGCAACTCTGACGATCGGCAACATTCCGCTTACAAAGCAAGCTGAGAAGGTACTAAAAATTACCTATCTCGAAGCAAAGCTTTATAAGAGCGAAGTTATCGGAACGGAGCATTTGCTCCTTTCCCTTCTTCGCGATGAAGATAATATTGCCGCGCAAATTCTCAACCAATTCAATTGCACGTATGATGGCATACGTGCTGAGCTCGATAATATTATCTCCGGCAGAGCAACTCCTGCTCCGAAGCAACAGGCTACAGGCGAGAAGAAGCATGAGAAAACAAAAACTCCGGTGCTCGATAATTTTGGCCGCGATTTAACAAAATACGCTTCTGAAGATAAACTCGATCCCATCGTAGGAAGAGAAAAAGAAATTCAACGCGTTGCACAAATTCTTTCACGAAGAAAGAAGAACAATCCTGTTCTTATTGGCGAACCCGGCGTTGGCAAAACTGCAATAGCAGAGGGACTTGCGCTTCGTATCGTTCAAAAGAAAGTACCACGTGTGCTTTTTGATAAACGTGTCGTAACACTTGATCTTGCTGCGCTCGTTGCCGGTACAAAATATCGCGGACAGTTCGAAGAGCGTATGAAAGCCGTCATGAACGAGCTTGAAAAAGCCAAAGATGTCATTTTATTTATTGACGAACTTCATACAATCGTTGGCGCGGGCGGCGCATCGGGTTCACTCGATGCTTCGAATATGTTCAAGCCTGCTCTTGCAAGAGGCGATATACAATGTATCGGTGCAACGACGCTCGATGAGTACCGTCAATTCATCGAAAAAGATGGAGCGCTTGACCGCAGATTTCAAAAGATTCTCGTTGATCCGCCTTCCGTAGATGAAGCGATCCAAATCTTAACGAATATTGCATCTAAATACGAAGAACATCACAG
>JANYLL010000410.1 GCA_025357895.1 Ignavibacteriota bacterium | reverse complement strand
GTTGAGAGCGTTTCAACTTCTTCAGAAGTAGAAAATAGAGAAGAAATTTTTGATGAAGAAATTCCAAAGGAAGAAATAGTCGAAGAAGAGGTCGTTGATCCTTCTATAAAAGTATATCTTGATTCCCTTCGGGGATTCGAATCACTTCCCCGCCGCGCCGGTGAAGCACGCGAGCCACGTAAGGATTTTGTTCTCATGCTTTCAGAACTGCTCGAACTTTTGCGCGAGCATGTTGAAGCACAGAGTGCGCTTTTCTTCTGGATGAATTCACGCAAGCAACATCTGGTTTTGGAATGTGCTTCGCTTGATGATTTTGCATTCAAATATCTTGTACCGGAACGCCGCTATACGATCGAGAACGATGCTGTCAGTAAAACCGCCGTTCGCGGAGAGCCTCAGCTTATTCAACGCATAGCGCCTCAGGCAGAGTATGACCTTATTCCCTATTATACCGATGTAATAGGCGTTCGCTCTTTTGCAGCCATGCCTGTTTTCTTCGGCGATTCACTTGTTGCCGTCGTTGCAGTTGATTCGCTTGTTGAAGATCAATTCTCTGCTGAAACGCTTCGTCTACTCACTGAATACTCACGTCTTATCTCTGGGCTTGTTCGTTCATATATCGAAACATACGATCTGCTTTCATCGGCGCGGACATTGGAATCTGCGAGAAAATTACATCAGCTTTCTGCATCCGATTTTTCACTTCATGCTCCACGTGATGCCGAACGCACTGCCGAATATATCCTTCGCGCCTTAAGCGAAGCGGCGGGAGAATTAATAGATTGGGAGTGGTTCGCTACGATTTCCTTCGATGTCACTCAGCGCGCATGGGGAATTCATAACTTGCAGGCAAAAGCAAGCGAAGCGTACATTGCTCCGAAAACACGCATCGATCTTGGGGAAAGTATTATCGGCAAATGTTTGCGCACCGGAAAAAGCGAACGGGTGGATGCACTCACTCAGCAAAGCATTCGCTTTTCGATCGAAGAAGAGCATGAGCGCTCCATCGGGCATTCATTCCTCGTGATCCCGATTCGTACTTCCCAGAAAAATTACGGCGCACTTGCCATTGAACATTCGGAATCGGGGCGTTTTACTGACGTTGATATCGAAGCCCTGGAACATTTAACACGCAGCGCAGCTTCTGCACTTGAAATTCTTGCTTTAAGTGAGATCGTTCATGATCGTGCACTAACTGATATTCTGACAGGTGTTTTAAATAAACGCGGATTCGACGAACGCCTTGGTGAAGAGCTGACGCGAGCAAAAGAATTCGATGAGCCGCTATCGGTAATACTTTTTGAAATTGACGACATCGTTCAATTCGCCGAGCGCTTCAATCAGGAAGATCTCGATACTATTGTCCTCGCCTTAACCGGAGTCCTGCAATATCTCAAACAGCCCTACGACGTTCTTGCCAGAGTCGGCGAATATACCTTTGCCGTTCTGCTCATTAAGATGACTGACGAAGAAGCATATCTCTGGAGCGAAAAAGTCCGGCAGAAGATCGTCAGCGAAGTTATAGCCTTGGGCAGGAAGAGTTTTTCCATCACTACAAGTATCGGTCTTGCCGGCGCAAGGCGCAACTCCACCACGGATGACATCCTCACTTCAGCCAAAATGGCGCTCGATAAAGCCAAAGAGCGCGGCGGAAACGAAGTGATCGTGTATTAATTTAAGTTCAGATACCTATTTTTGCAAATCAATACTTCACCACCCGCACCGTCTCATCTCCCAACCGCGCAAAATAGATACCCGCCGGATACTCATGCATATCCAGATGCAAACTCCGCTCGCCTGCCGCTACTTCGCGCCGCAAAAGCTCGCGGCCGAGGAGATCGAAGAGGTGGAATTCCTGAGAGGAATTAAAGGGAGAAAATTGGAAATCGGCGAAACTAATAACCGGGTTGACCAGAAGATGTAATTCAGAATATGTCGTAATATTTTTCACCGCGTTGGTGAATGGAGGTCCTCCGCCATCAATCGTTTTATAAATTTGGCTGTCAATTCCTACAGCATATCCTACGAGTTTAGTCGGAGTGCAAATGCTTCCCTGATTCCAATCAACATGATAGTTGTTGTGTGCACAAAGCTGCTGATACCAGGTTCTACCGGCATCGGTTGATCTAAAAATAGATTTATATCTTAAGCTTAAAGCTGATATAATATTTGTATCAAATTTACATATGTGTTGTTCCGGTAAGGCACCATTATGACAATCAGGTAAATAAATAATACTACCATAACCTCTACTATCTTTAAAATCATTATTAGATATAGAAGGGCTGCTTAGGTCGCCTACAGATATCCACGTGCTGTCATGAAGAAATAAACAATCGCCACCTCCATGCCCTTGAATCCATGTATTCCCGCCATCAGAAGTATAGTACCCGAATTCGATCCCCCCTGAACCGTCTTGTGCTACTGCAGCTTCCGTTACAAAACCATGTAATTCATCTCTAAAAGTTAGCCACCTAACATCCACAACGCGCATGTGTGTGCCCGATCCGACTGGCAATATATTTTTGTATGACCAGGTTTTTCCTCCATTAGTCGTCTTGCCAAATAGTACCATTAACGTATCGATGGATTATCTTTGATTAGAGCCGTTGGAAGAACTCAAAATTATAGTCTATTATCATATAATGTAATTGAAAAATTATTAG
>JANYLL010000394.1 GCA_025357895.1 Ignavibacteriota bacterium | reverse complement strand
CTTGCGCAAAAAACTTCCGATCTCTTAAAAGAACTATCCGCATCTGCAAAAGATATTTCGCGCATCACTTTCATCAATGGACCCGGCTCCTTCACCGGACTTCGTATCGGGCTTGCATTCGCAAAAGGATTAGCATACGGGCTGAACTCATCTCCAGTGGGGCGGACTCTCAGTCCGCCGGTCATATCCCTTTTCCCTCTCTTAGCCCATGAAGTGCTTTTGCAAAAGTATATTTCCGAGTTCACAATTCTTAATTCACAATTCTCAATTCTCTACCCGGGTTACGAAAAAGATTCGGTCTATATGTCATTAGCAAATGATCCTAAAAATATCCGGTATATAAAAATCTCTGAATTGGAGAAGATGAATATTACGGAAATCATCTCTCCTGTAGAAATATCACTGAAAAATATTATCTGCCATATCATTCCTATTAGTCTGAAAACAATGGCAGAAATGTCACTTGATGATCAACTGCCAACCATTGATATTTCCTCCCTTGAACCCTTCTACGGCACGGATTTCAAGCCGGGAAAGTGAGGGGATTTCTTTCGTGGTAAATGTTGTCTTTAGTATCAGGATTTCTTTACACAGAACGTGAATACACTAAAGGATATTAATCAGCATTCTAAAGTCCTGATAATTCATATTATCATCATTAGTTTATTTATTACCCACAAAATATCTTACGCCCAGCAGCAGGCCCCCGCCATCGAATGGCAAAAATGCTTCGGAGGTTCTACAGATGACGCAGCAAATAGTATTATCCACACTGCCGACGGTGGTTATGCATTTGCTGCTTCTGCTTCCTCCAATGACGGAGATGTTTCGGGAAATCATAATCCTCAGGTAACAACTACTGACGCCTACGATGTATGGGTCGTGAAACTCGATCAAGACGGTAGAATCGAATGGCAGAAATGTTTTGGAGGAACAAGTTTTGACCATGCCCCATCTATAATTCAAACATACGACGGCGGTTATGTAATTACAGCAGAAACTTGGTCCGATGACGGAGATGTTTCGGGTAATCATGGGAGCCCAGACGCCTGGGTTTTCAAGATCGATGCTGTCGGAAATCTTCTCTGGCAGAAATGCCTTGGCGGTGCAGGCAGGGACGGCGCCTTTTCAATTGTTGAAAGCAGAGACGAGGGCAGAGGATTACTTGTAGTTGGAAGCACTTCTTCCACAGACGGTGATGTTTCAGGTAAACATCCCGGCACGGGCGATTCGGCAAGTGATGTATGGGTTGTCAAACTTAACTCTTACGATGGGACCATCGAATGGCAAAAATGCTTCGGTGGGTCAGCGAATGATGGTGCATTTTCTGTGATCAATACATCCGATCTTGGTTATGCTATTTGTGGTCACACATTATCCAATGATGGTGATGTGACTGGTTTTCATTCGAGCAAAAATAATGCTGATGCATGGGTATTAAAACTCAGTTCATCCGGCTCATTACAATGGCAAAAATCCCTTGGCGGCACAGGCGCGGATGTTGCAAATGCTATTCTTCAAACGTCTGACGGTGGGTATGCTATTGTAGGAAGTACCAATTCCCGTGACGGCGATGTATCAGGAATTCATTTCCTTGATTCTCTACAGATTCATACCGATGCCTGGGTGGTCAAATTAAGTCCTTCAGGAAAGATCGTGCGACAGAAATGCCTCGGTGGGTATGGAACTGAATTTGCAGAATCTTTACTTCAGGATAACGAAGGTAATTTTATTATAGGTGCAGGGTCAAATTCAAATTCCGGAGATGTAACAGGGGTTCATGGTGGGTCTATTATAGATATTTGGATTGTGAAACTCGATACCTCTCTCAATATCATTTGGGAAAAATGTTATGGTGGAAGTGAGGAAGACCGTATCCATTCGATGACATCATCCGGCGACGGAAAAATTATTATAGCTGGGCAGAGTAACTCTTCCGATGGAGACGTTGTACGTCAACATGGAAAATATACATTTGACGCCTGGATCGTACAACTCAATTCAACCTTAGGTGTGGATTCCTGGCATTCTGATTTTAAGGCTGGAAATTTCTTGAAGATCTATCCGAATCCATCGGAAAGCAGCGTGAAGTTTCAGATATTACCATCGCAGATGCTTACACATGTAGAACTCTACAATCTTAATGGGCATGCCTTTTTCGCCTGACTATAAGATAAATAATAACATAGCAACTCTCGATGTGCATGGGCTTATTAACGGAACCTACATTTCCCGTATTACCTATTCGGATGGAATGCATTACAATACGATTTCATTGCCGCTCGTCGTGCAGCATTAAGCAAGCTTAAAACATAAATGAAAACACAAAAGGATATCAATCAGCATTCTAAAGTCCTGATAATTCATTTTATCCTTATTGTTTTATTTATAATTCCCAAAATATCATACGCCCAGACCGCCCCCGCAATCGAATGGCAGAAGTGTCTGGGTGGAGCCAGTTGGGATTATGCAAAGTGCGTCCTCCAAACAACAGATGGTGGGTATGTGATGGGTGGATATACAAGTTCGTCAGATGCAGACGTTTCTGGAAATCATTCGATAGATAACGGAAAGAATCGAGGCCCATCTGATGCGTGGGTCGTAAAGCTTAATTCTTCGGGAAGTATCGAATGGCAGAAGTGCATTGGCGGCAGCGGCAGCGATTATGCATATTCCATTATTCAAACAATTGATGGAGGATATGCTATTGCAGGTTTGACCGAATCTGGGATTGATGAGTTATCCGATGGTGATGTAAGTGGAAATCACGGTGGTCAAGATGCATGGCTCGTAAAACTGGATTCTCTTGGTAATCTCGAATGGCAGAAGTGTTATGGTGGAAGAGGTTATGATCTTGCCAATTGCATCATTCAAACTATAGAAGGTGGATTTATGATTGCAGGATTTACAAGTTCTATTGATGGCGATGTCGTAGGGAATCATAATGCAAGCGATACAACCGGCAATTACTATGGTGATGCCTGGATCGTTAAACTTAGTGCTTCAGGTGTGATCGAATGGCAGAAATGTCTGGGAGGAACAGGATATGATGAGGCGCAATCCATTATTCAAACATCAGGCGGAGGATATATCCTTGCAGGATGGACAACTTCTACCAATGGTGATGTTTTTGGTAAACATGCAGGTTCCCGCGATTCAGCTGCCGATGCATGGATTGTAAAGCTTAGTTCTTCGGGAAGTATAGAGTGGCAGAAATGTCTGGGCGGAACAAGTAATGATTATGCCTATTCCATTGTAAAAACATTCGATGGCGGATACGCTGTTGCCGGGAAGACGAACTCAAGTGACGGTGATGTTTCGGGGTTTCATACTCCGATATCTTATTTCTTTAATGATGCTTGGGTGGTCAAACTCGACTCGTTGGGCTCAATAGAATGGCAGAAATGCCTTGGCGGAACTAGTAATGATTACGCGGCATCCATTATCCAGTCCTCCGATAAGGGATATGTTCTTGCTGGGACGACATGGTCGGACAATGGCGATGTTTCAGGAAATCACTTTGATACATTATATAATGGGACCAATGGAGGTGCTGATGTTTGGGTTGTAAAACTCAACTCTTCAGGGAGTATCGCGTGGCAGAAGTGCCTTGGCGGACATGGTAATCAAGAAGGTTATTCTATCATAAATACCTCAGATGGTGGTTATACATTTGCAGGATGGACGGATTCCAATGACGGCGATGTTTCTGGTAGCCATAGTAATTTTTATAGACCTCGTCCAGACGCATGGGTCGTTAAGCTAAATAATGCACCCAGTTCAGTAGATATTACAAATACCGATTTTATTCAACAGAAATTCTTTTGGATATACCCGAATCCATCAACGGAACAAGTGCGTTTAGAATTATTGCAATCGCTTCAGCTCAAGCAAGTACAGTTTTTTGACATGATGGGTATCCAACGTTATCCTGATTATCATTTGGAGAGCAGCAGCGCATTGGTGGATATTCATAATCTTTCAAATGGCACCTATATTACTCGCGTAGGGTATATCCGCAAAGGCATTCCCGGTACGTTCACTCTGCCCTTTATTGTGCAGCATTTAAAAATTTATTAAAAAAAAATCAAAAATAATACGTGGTTCGTACGTAGTCCATACGTGTTTTATACGTAACGGTTTTTTTTGAAAGTTTGGTATTTTTGTACATCTTCGGTGGGTGCCGCACCTTATAATGAAAGGCAAGCTGTTACCGATGATCTTAGTTTCCTTTTTTAACAATCTAATCTATAGGAGTCTACTATGTTTACCAAACGATGTTTTCTAAGAAATGCTTTTGCATTTCTACTACTTGTAGGATTTTCGAGTATTAC
>JANYLL010000271.1 GCA_025357895.1 Ignavibacteriota bacterium | reverse complement strand
ATTCGCGGATGCCCATTCCGGCGGGCTGCTGACCGATTATCCAACTTCCGATAACGGGATAATTTCCGTCGAAATTCGGCAGTGGGCAAAGCTCTTGTACGATATAGCCTTCTTTGCCGTAATCGCCGGAAGTCTTTGCATCAATGCCTGTGCCTTTAAGAGTAATATTCGCGCCTTCGCGGGAGAAGAGCGGTTTGATGGCGCAATTACCCGCTAATTTTATGATGGCATCGTCGCCGCTGAAATATGCCGGCAGCAGATTTTTATGTCCGGGATAGAGCTTCCATAATATGGGGAGAATTCCTTTATTCGAAAGCAGCATTTTAAATGGCGGCTCCAGCCAGCAGGTGCTTGTGTTCCCGGTCAGGAATTTACTGAACTCTTCGTTATCGGCAGTCATCCATTCCCAAGGATAGAGTTTGAAAATATTTTTAATTTCATTTCCATCCAGATCAGCCCAGAGATTTCGTTCGTAATCCCATCCGATATCGGACATATCCATGAAGAACGTTTTATATCCGGCTTGCTCGGCAGTGTCGCGCATATATTGCACCGTCACGCTATCTTCAATGCTCGATTGCATACAGACAAAATGGATCGTGTTCGGATCTTTTAAGTAGGGACGCAGAAAAGTCCAATACGTAATAAGTTTTTCGTGAATGGAATTGAACTGGTCTTTCGATTTATCGAATTCCTGCAGCCAGTACCATTGAATAACGCTTGCTTCAAGCAAACTTGTCGGAGTGTCGCCGTTAAATTCATAAAGCTTTGCCGGAGATTTTCCGTCATAGCGAAGATCGAACCTTCCGTAAAGCGCAGGGTCTTCGTTATCCCATGAGTTGATAATGTACTCTTTCCATTTATCGGCTATACCTAATTGTGCAAAAAGATTATTATCGATCACATGCTGCGCAGCGGCAAGGCACATGTCATAAAGTTCGGATGTCGTTGCTTCAAGTTCATCAACTTCTTTTGAAGAGAATAAATAATATGCACGCTCGTCCCAATAGATCGTATCGAGGCTGTGATAAAGAAAACCTAATTCTTCAACTTTTTTTACCCAATCAGTACGAGGCTCGATCTTTATTCGCTGCATAGTATATATCAATGTACTTAGACTTGTCATTCTGAGTGAAGCGAAGCGGAACGAAGAATCTGAACTTCCAGGAAACCGAAATTACAGATTCTTCGCTGCGCTCAGAATGACAACACTCATTACCATACCCAATTTTTATTTTTACATTTTTAATTTTTAATTGAATCAGGCTCCTGCTCCATGCGACATTCCGTTGCCGCCAAATCCGCCTCTGCCTATTGAGCCATGTGCCGAAGCTTGCCCTTGCCCATATCCGCCGTAGCCGCTGTACATCCCATAGCCCATACCGCCTCCATAATATCTGCGATAACCAAATCCATCGAACATACGGCTGATAAGATAGTACCGCAGAAAGCCGTGATCATAATGGGTGTACATCATTCCCGTATCTCGGCTCGTGCCTGCCCAGCTATACTGATCGTAAGGATTCGGTTTATGCTCCTGACTGCCGCCGCAAGATGCCAGCGCAATGGTGGAGAGCAGCGTCAGAGCGATCTTCTTGCTTTTTTTCATATCAATACTTCAGTGAATCTACTTTGAATAGCACATCGTATTGTTTGTTCACTTGAGTATAGATTGCTTCTTCTTCTTCATCGGCAGTATTAACAACTTCAGCGCCCAGGCTTGGCAGCGTATCGGAAGAAATAATTTGATGCTGCTCCTGCTTGCTTTTCAGGAAAATATTTTTTTCTAACTGAAAGACCGTGCGCCCATCGGCAAGAGTTTTTGTATGCAGCAAAAGCTCCACTGCATTTTCCTTGAATACTTGCGGCGGCTTATTTTGATTGGGATCTTCTTTTTTCGCGCAGCCTGCAAGAATGGCAGCGAAAAAAAATGATAGGAGTATAAGAGTTTTCATTTTAATGAAAATGTTACAGAATGTTTTAGTATGCACGTCTCAAGAAACTTATCATTCTAAGTACGTGATAGACGTCTTATTTCAACTCATCTTTCTTTTGAACTAAATATTTATACTCCGGCGGAATTTGATCTTCGGGAACGCCGAGCATTTTTATGGCTTCGTCATATTTAGCGGCGGCGGCGGCTTTATTCCCTGATCGCACAAGTTTTAATGCCTGGGCTTCAGCTGTTTTGACTCCGAATGTTCTCGTGTCGTTCGTCGCTTTTGCAAGTATTGAATAAAGACTGATAGCTTCATCATATCGTCCGAGAATGATATCAAGGCCGGCACGCATGAATTGTATTTGTAGATGAGCGCGCTCCTCTGCTTCGCTGCCTCCTCCTGAATATTTGCTATCTCGATCTTCGAGATTTTTCATTGCAAAATTTGCATACCGTATTGCCTTTACCGAGTCGCCGCATTTCACGAAATCTTCAGCAACGATATCAAAAAGGATATCGTCAGTATTTACGATCTCCGGCGGCAGCAAATTATCCATTCTATTGAGTACGCGCAATGCTTCAGGTTTATCACCTTTCTGAAGTTCGAATGTCACAAGCTTTAAGAATGCCAGGTAATAACTCTGCGAATACGCGCCGTCGAGATAACTATGATGCGCTTTCGGATCATTATACGTCCGGATCAGCATTCCCTTATGCGGCTCCTGATACGGTGTTGCGGGGGGATTATAAAAATACTGCTTTAAGCGATCTTCAAATACCGGACCGCCGTAATCGGAACGGTACTCCGGATGCGCATCAGGTGTCACACGCAATGCCATGCCTTCGGAAACAAGGAACGGATCAAGACCTGAGCGATAATTATCCGGAACGGATGTAGAAAAATAGATCGGTCTGTCATTGATATTATTTTTGAGAATATCAACGATAAGCTGATCGCTGACCGTGAAGATATAATTCTTCCCGTCACCGAAGGTGCCTGTTTGATTCCAGTTCAGAGTTGCAGCACCACGGCTTGAATCACCGGTTATATAGCGCACTGCATCTGCACTGATCGGGACGGTCTGATTCTTTGCCGTACCCTGATCGTAATGCGGTGCAAGCGGAGAGTCCTGTGAGAGCTGTAACGATGCGTCGGAAAATGAGGTGAGTGCAACTTTCTTCGCTCCCCATGGCGATTGATTTTTTAATGCATCAATATACCATCCGATATTCGAAAGTGAAAGCTGTACGATGCGAACATCGCGGCGGATGGAGTAGACATCCTGCAAACACCAAAGAGGAAATGTATCGTTATCGCCAAAGGTAAAGAGAATCGCATCTTTTTCGCAGCTTTGCAAAATATTATATCCGTAATCGAACGGAATATAATTACCCTGCCTCGAATACTCAGCCCATTTCGAACTCTGCTCGAAACTCTTGCCCATAGCAAGCCCGGCTAAGCCAACGCATTGATTCAGCGGTACGAGGATTAGTGCCGCAAGAAAAACAGCCCCGAGCATGGCAGTATTCCCTTCGCCTGTTGCGATCGGAATTGCATTTGGGACTTCTCCATCAGCAGTATCCCTTTTTCTTGCACGAAGAATTTCCATCACGCCTGTAGCTCCGATGCCTATCCACATTGCATAAACATAAAATGCTCCGACATAAAAATAATCACGTTCGCGCGGCTGCGGATCTTGCTGGTTCTGATACCATGCCGTCATCCAGCCCAGCATGATGAAGGCTGCAAGAAGCGTCAGCGCTCTTTTTTTATCACGCCTGAAATGCCAGTAACATCCGAAAAGCCCAAGCAGGAACGGAATCCCAAAAGTTTTTGACCAATCAACTCCGGCATCTTGCTTATCTCCATCGCGTCCGATGAAATTCCATTCAAGATAGCGGTTATACATATGATCGGTCTGGTAGCGCCAGAAGAAATCCATATCGCTTGTATAGTTCGTCCACGTTGCACCTGCTTTTTGTCCTTCATCGTTGACCGCTCTGCGAGGAAACGGAGGGCGATAGCCGTATTGATCGCGATTAATAAAACTTGTTAATCGAGCAAGAGTCTTCGGCGCATTTTCATTCATCGGCGGATTCTGGTTTGCGCGCACGACCATCATCAAGTACGTTGAATATCCGATGAATAAAAGTATGCAAGCCCAAAAGCTGAGATTCAAAAGAGGTTTTTTCTTTTTCTGCGAATACCAAATCCCATAGATCGAACCGCCAAGAAGGGCGATGGCAATAATTTTTCCAAATCCATCAGAGCCAAGCCATTCGACAAGCTGCGACAACACTATTTTATAAGCAATAAAAAATGCAATCACGGAAGCTGCGACCATACCAAGCCAGGAAGCTGTTGTAACCTGCGAGCGCCTTCTATAATAGATCAGCATGAAGCAGGGAAATATCGTGATCAGCGCAAGTTGATGCACACCCATTGATAGACCGATAACGTATGCAACAAGAAGGAGGTATTTTTCCGAATGTACTTCATCTGCATGATCGTACCAGATGAACATCAGCCACGGAATCAATGCAATAAAAAATGTGCCAAAAGAATATACTTCGCATTCAAGAGCATTGAACCAGAAGCTATCGGTGAAGCAATACGCAAGTGCGCCGATGAGTGCGCCGCCGAAATGCGTGAGAATATCAGCCGTAGACTTCGGCTCGCCGCGCCAGAGTTTGATGATACGCACAAGTGTCAGGTAAAGGATCGTTACCGTTCCGGCAGAGGCAAGGACGGCAAAAAGATTATAGCGCGCTGTCGGGTCAGCCATTGTAGGCAGCATCATCGCAAAGCGTCCGACGATCGTCCACAGAGGCGATCCAGGCGGATGCGGAATTTGCATTGCCCATGCAGCCGCTGCGAATTCGCCGCAATCCCAGAACGGAATTGTCGGCTGCATCGTAATGAAGAAGGTCAAGAAGGCTACAAGAAAGGCGAAGCCTGCAAAAAGATAATGCGTTCGTTTCAGATTCATTCGTCCGATGATTTTGAAGGTAAGATAATGATTATTCTCCTATGGTTCGTTCCCCAAAACAATATGTCCTACGTTACCTATATGACTATCAGGAAAAAAGGAAATTCTCATTTCATGTAACAACATCTAATGTACAGACGTATATTTGCATTATGGAGATCGGCAAAGAAATAAAGCAGAGCAAATTCAAGACGGAGCATCAGAAGCTTGCCATTAATCTTGGCTTTACGTCAAGTTGGTTAGATAGGCTTATCACAAAGCAGTTGAAGCAGTATAAGCTTACTCCGCAACAATATAATATTCTCCGCATTCTCCGCGGGCAGCATGGGAACCCGGCAACGATCAATTTATTGACCGAGCGAATGATCGATAAAAGCTCAAATGCTTCGAGGCTTGTCGATAAGCTGATCGTAAAAGAGCTTGTCAGCCGCCGCGAATGCCCTTCGGATAGAAGACAAGTTGATGTATCCATCACGAAAAAAGGGCTTGATCTTCTTTCAAAGATCGATGTAGAAGAAGAAGAATGGACGGAAAGCTTCCGATCGCTTACGAAAACAGAGGCGAAAGAATTGAACAGACTGCTTGATAAATTGCGCGGCTGATTTTTATGAAAGAGATCACCAAACACTATTCGAACGGCGAAGTAACGATAGTCTGGAAGAATACGCTTTGTATTCATTCCGGAAAATGTTTCCAGGGGTTGCCAACGGTATTTCATCCACTGACTCTTCCGTGGATCACACCTGAAGAGTCGGATACGGAAAAAATAATCGCGCAAGTAAAGCAATGCCCTTCGGAGGCGTTAAGCTACTTCACGAATGATGAAGAGCATGGGTAGGTGCAAGGCTTTAGCCTGCGTGAATGGTTAGTAATCATCGTATTCGCAGGCTAAAGCCTTGCGCCTACCGAAACAAGTTGAAGCAATGCCGTATGGCACACGTGAACTGCAGATGATGGATGATGAATAGGTGAAGAAGGCAGTTCACGCTTCTAAAGGCGGTGCGGAGTGATCCGCACCGTTTTTTATTTTATATATATTTATTATGTAACAAAACTCAATCACTGTGGTTATTACTATGTAAATTAACTGGTTAAGAAAGATGATAACTCACTCATACAGATCAATACGGAAATATTTTCTTTGCTGCTTCTCAGTAGTCCTTCTTTTATTCTTCCATATAAAAGTACTCGCCCAGGCAGAATTCAAGAAAAATTTTCCTCTAAAAAAGTGCGCTAAACTATCAACTGATTCGTTGTTTTTTGGAGTAAAACTGGATATTGGAAAGGACTCAACCCAATGTTTTACGGTAACAAATTGTGGGGATACTCTGGAATCGGTCTATGCAGATTTAAGAGCAGCCTCCTATTCTCTTACATTCCCATATGTACCAAATCTCAAACCGGATTCTACTTTTACATTCTGCGTAACATATCAACCCCAAAAATATAGTATCATACCAGATTCGATTGTGGTATCGCCTGGCGGTACAATAAGACTCCTTGGGAGTACACCGTGTGCTCATGTATTTGCTACTCCGGCAGTTGTTTCGTTTGGAACTGTTCCGGTAGGAAAATTAGCGCTTGACACAATTTTGTTAACGAATGATGGTGATCTCCCCTTCATACAAAATGGTGTTTATTTTAGCACTTACTATTTTCGATTAATAGGATTTAATAGATTTGATACAATCCCACCTCATCAAAGTGTATCTTTAATATTGGCATACCAACCGGTTAAGGAAGAGACAGATTCAGGAACAGTACACTTTACGAGCAAAAGTGATTGTGGCAATACATTCAATATTTCACTACGAGGTCAGGGTGTGTTTGACGGGGTAGATGCAATAACGGCGAATGAATTTTTCCTCAGCCAAAATTTCCCAACTCCTTTCTCAAAAGGAACATCATTTACCTATTCAATACCGATAGAATCGAACATCCATATTATGATAAGCGACATGACAGGCAATCTGGTCAGGACGATTATTTCTGGAAAAGTATCGGCAGGTGAACATTTTGTGCATTTTGATTCAAATAATTTGCCGACTGGATTTTATATTTTAGCTCTCGAAAGCGGCAGTATAAAATTAACGAGAGACCTAATTTTACTAAACTAACTTAAACCTTACTCTAATTCCTCATCAATCTCAGCACTACAGCATCACAAAATCGATAACCTTTTTTTGTCAAGCGTAAATAATCTTCGATATGGTCCACCATGCCTTCTTCAATTAACATTGGAAGTTCAGGATGAGCGAGAAGGTCTTCACCAAATATTTTTTTAAAAGATGCAAGGTCGATGCCTGTGGCGCGAAGTTGAACGAAGAGAATTTCTGTTCTTCTTTTATCCAGTGAGAGTTCTTCTGAATTAATACGCGGCAGTTTGTTTTCAGCGATCATTGCTCCGTACTGATCGAGCGAAGAGATATTCCATGCACGCATTCCGCCGAGGAATTCATGCGCCGATGGACCGAAGGAAACATAATCCTTAAAGCCATCCCAATATATGAGGTTATGGTGCGCTCTTTTTTCGCGGCTCTTGGCGTAATTAGAAATTTCATATTGCTTATAACCGGCATCTGCAAGCCTTGACTGCACCATCTCGAATAATTCTGCCGCTTCTTCTTGCTGCATTTCGCCGATTTGCCCAAGCTTGACCATGCGATTAAGCGGCGTACCTTCTTCGACCGTAAGATTATACGCACTGATATGATCTGTTCCTAATGCAAGAGCTTCATCAAGAGAATACGAAAGTTTTTCTTTGGTCTGATTCGGCAGGGCAAACATAAGATCGAGACTTACATTCTCGAAGCCTGCCTGACGTGCAAGTGTAATTGCAGTCCGCGCTTCGTCAGCATTATGAATCCGCGAAAGCCATTGTAATTCATCTTCGTTGAATGATTGAACTCCGAAGCTCAGGCGATTAACGCCAAGTTCACGATATGCTGAAAGTTTTTCGAGGGTTACTGTTCCCGGATTGCATTCCAGTGTGAATTCAACATCTTCGGAAATAATAAAGTATTTTTTTATCTGCTCGACGATTGACGACAATTCCTGCGGACTTAATAGTGAAGGAGTGCCGCCGCCGAAAAAAATAGTCTTGAGAGAACGACCTTGAAGTTCTGGGTGAGCTTTTATTTTCAGGTCAACTTCTTTATTTAACAGCTCAACAAATTTAGTTTGCGAGCTTCTGTCCTCAATAGAATAGAAATCGCAATAGACACATTTTGTATCACAGAAGGGAATGTGGAAGTATGCGGATAAATCTGAATTCATAATTCTAAGCAGTGAGGCGGACTAAGAGTCCGCCCTACTGAAGTTTAGTGAACTCCATTCAAAATTCTTCCCCACCGGATATTAAATTTCTGTATTTCATCAGGATCGCCTTCGCCGGGCGCGTATGGCGGGTTAAACATTGACCAGTATATAAAGAGCGCATTGCCCACGACATTATCAACGGGCGCAAAACCCCAATAGCGTGAATCCAACGAGTTATCGCGGTTATCGCCCATCATCCAAAGGTAATCACGTTCAATGGTATAACTTTTTACTTGTTTTTCATCTATGAGAAATGTGCCGTTCTCTCCGAGACGTATCGCATGGCCTTCGCGCTGAATGATCACAGCCCAGGCATCGTAACTTTGTGCATCGAGATTAATAACATCACCTTTTTTGGGAATACGAATCGGTCCGTAATTATCGCGATTCCATCCGTTATTCCCTCTCGGGAAAAGATTTCCTCCGGGTTCTGCCATTCCCTTGCGCATCGTATCGTTGCTTGTTATCATGTTCTCGGGGTTTTTCATCGCTGCGCCATTGACATATACTTGTTTATTCCGCACTTCGATCGTATCACCGGGAATGCCGATGCACAAGGGAATGGCAGAACCCGGAGGAAATCTTTTCCCGAGAGGGAATAACGGATGGAATCGCGATAATTACGGACC
>JANYLL010000361.1 GCA_025357895.1 Ignavibacteriota bacterium | reverse complement strand
ACAAGTTTACCGCCATATTCACCGGCACCCGGTCCTATATCGGCTATAATATCAGCAGCAAGCATCATTTCCTTGTCATGCTCAACAACAATAACCGTGTTCCCCAGATCACGGAGATGTTCGAGGGATTTAATGAGCCGGTCGTTATCACGTTGATGCAGACCGATACTTGGTTCATCAAGAATATAAAGTACTCCGACAAGCTGCGTACCGATTTGTGTTGCAAGCCTGATGCGCTGAGACTCTCCTCCGGAAAGTGTTCGAGCCGGTCTATCGAGAGAAAGATAATTTAACCCGACATCCAGCAAAAAATCGAGACGTGAAGTTATCTCGCGTAATATTGGATCAGCAATAGTTTTTTTATTTCCGCTATACAATAATCCATTGAAAAATTTTCGCGATCTTTGAAGATCTAAAATGACGACATCATGAATATTATCTTTTCCGATACGAATTGCAAGTGATTCAGATTTAAGGCGCCCGCCTTGGCAAGAAGGACATGGGTGGCTTGACATAAATTGAGTTGCCCATTCTTTCATTGATTCAGTCGAATCCCGTGCTGTTGCTTGTTTTAGCGTTTCCATTAATCCTGCAAAACGCATATTATAGGAAACTTCTCGTCCGGAATCCGATTTCCACTTCACTGTTAATTTCTCTTCACCTGAACCGCGAATAAGTATTTCGAAAAGTTTTGGCGATATTTTTTCAAGTGGTGTTTCAAACGGAGTTTTATAAGCAAGGAATACAGATTCAACCTGCGCCCAAAGCCAATTTTTTCGTTTCTTTCCAAGAGGGAGCAATCCACCATCTTCTATTGATTTTGTTTTATCACCGATTATTAGCGATTCGTCAAAATCTCTTGTTTCACCAAGTCCATGACATAATCCGCAAGCGCCGATCGCAGAATTGAACGAGAAAGTATTTGGTTGAGGCTCTTCGTAAGACCTTCCGCAATTTGGACAAGAATATTTCTCGCTCATGAGAAACTCATTTATCTTTTTGGTCTTACTATCCTCAACTATTGCACTTAAGATTCCTTTGCCCATTTTCAGGGCAGTATTTATTGAGTTGGTAAGGCGTTCTAAAAATTGATCTTTGATAGGGAAGCGGTCTATAACAAGTTCGATAGTATGAACTTTGTAACGATCTACTTGCAATCCTTCGTAAAGATCTTTCATCTCGCCATCAACTCTGACCTTTGTAAACCCCTGTCGTAGTGCGTCGCTAAAAACTTCACGGTAATGTCCTTTTCGTGCACGAATTAACGGAGCAAGTATTGTAAGATTTGAACCCTCAGGATGTGCTCTGATCGCAGCAATGATCTGATCCTGTGTTTGTTTTACTACAGGGATATTGCATTCTACACAATACTGTGTTCCAAGTCTTGCGAATAAAAGACGGATAAAATCATAAATTTCTGTGACCGTACCAACCGTTGAGCGAGGAGAAGCGCCTATGGTTTTCTGCTCGATAGATATTGCAGGAGAAAGACCTTCTATAACATCAACATCTGGGCGCTCCATCATATCAATGAACTGTCTCGCATAGGCCGAAAGACTTTCGACATAGCGTCGCTGCCCTTCGGCATAAATAGTATCGAAAGCTAAAGAGGATTTTCCCGAGCCGGAGATGCCGGTGATAACGACAAGCTTCTCCCTCGGAATATCAATGTCAATATTCTTGAGATTATGAACCCTGGCTCCGCGGATTATGAGGTTATCGAGGGGAGAAACGGTGTCGGATTCAGCAATTTTATTGGTACTTGGGAAGGGTAATACGTTATCTTTGGGCTTTTTTGAGCTTTTTGACTTTGGTATTGACTTATTTTGAGCCGTTTTTGCCAATTAAGGTGTTAGTAAAATTCGCAGTACTTATTAAGAAAAAAATTGCTAAGCTAAGTAAAACAGTTTTTACAAACCGATGGTTGCCCCCACAGGTTATCTTGGAGAGATTTCATACGCAACAGAGTCAGCAAAAGGATTGTAATTAGATCTGAATGAATCGCGACTTACTCGGAATCAGACAACTTAGTACCGACCAGATCACCGATCTTCTGAGAAGATCCGATGGTTACTTCCTCCAATTAAATTCCATTGATCCGTTTCGTAAAAGCTCTTTGCTCGATGGGAGAACCGTCGCAAATCTATTCTTCGAAAACTCTACTCGCACAAAAACATCGTTCGAACTTGCCGAAAAAAGACTTGGCGCAACATCTGTTAACCTTTCAATGCAGACAAGCAGCCTTACGAAAGGCGAATCACTTATTGATACGGTCAATGTTATCTGTGCGATGAAGGTCGATTGCGTTGTCGTTCGACATAGTTCTTCCGGAGTGCCACAACTCCTTCGCAAGCATTTGCCGGATCATATCCGAATCATAAATGCCGGCGATGGCGGACATGAACATCCGACGCAAGCTTTGCTTGATGCTGCAACCTTGCAAGCAAAACTGGGCTCACTAAAGAACAAGAAGATCGTTATCATTGGTGATATTTTACATTCACGGGTTGCAAGGTCTAATATGATCTTGCTTAACAAACTCGGAGCAAAAGTTACGCTGGTATCTCCTCTTACTCTAACTCCAAAATATGTAGAAGAAATATTCGGAGTACGAGTAGTGCATGAATTAGCTGATGAAATTAAAGATGCCAGCGCTGTTATATCACTTCGAATTCAGTTTGAGCGACAGTCGCGCTCGTTATTCCCGAATTTATCTGACTTTAGAATGCGATATGGCTTGACTCCCTTACGAATTATGGAAACGAATGCCTTTATCTTGCATCCGGGACCTGTCAATCGCGGAGTTGAATTGGACAACGAGGCAGCCGACTCAGAAAAATCTCTTATATTGCAACAAGTGAAACGGGGTGTCGCAATTCGAATGGCGGTATTCGAGTGGCTTTTTGAAGATAAGTAATAATTTAAAATGGACGTACTTTTACTAAATTGCAGAATAATTGACCCTGTTATGGGTAGGGACGAGTGTGGAGTTGATATAGAAATCATTTCCGGCGTCATAACTGCAATCGGAAAAAAGCTCAAGAGCAAGGCACCTATAAAAGATCTACAAGGTGCACTTATTGCTCCTGGGTTTTTTGACATGCATGTGCATCTTCGGGAACCCGGTCAGGAATATAAGGAAACGATAGAAACCGGAACACGAGCTGCTGCAAGTGGTGGCTTTACCGGGATCTGTTGTATGCCGAATACCGAGCCGCCAATTTCCGACCCGTTCGTGGTAAGTTTTATTCGTGCTAAAGCAAACGGGAATATCGTAGATGTCGAGATCTGCGGAACGATGACGAAGTCTCGAAAAGGTGAAGAACTTGCGCCGATGCAAGCGCTTTTCGATTCCGGTATTAAAATGATTTCTGATGACGGTAGTGCAGTTGCAAGCGCAGAAGTTATGCGCCGCGTATTTGAATACGGAAAGATGTTCGATTTCCTTTGCACTGAACATTGCGAAGAACCTTCAATGACTAAAGGCACGGCAATGCATGAAGGAAAAATATCTACTAAACTCGGCATTCCGGGATATCCATCAGTAGCAGAAGATATCATTGTTGCGCGAGATATTCTTCTGGCCGAATATGTAGGTGGTGTACGTTACCATGTTGCTCATCTGTCTACACGAAATGCAGTTCAACTCGTTCGGGAAGCGAAGTCAAAGGGAATTAAGGTCTCATGTGAAGTTACGCCTCATCATTTTACTCTTACTGATGAAGCAGTAGAAACGCACCTCGCTAATGCAAAGATGAATCCACCATTGCGAGAAAATGAAGACATTCAAGCTATTATTCGTGGCTTACAAGATGGAACCATAGATTGCATTTCTACCGATCACGCCCCGCATGCCTCACATGAAAAAGAAACGGATATTATGTCTGCTGCGTATGGTATTATTGGCTGTGAAACAGCAATTGGATTAGGTTTGACAAACCTCGTTCACAGCGGGAAGCTTTCATTAATGAAATATATAGAGGTATCATCTACTAATCCACGTGCATTGATGAAACTTCCGCAAATTAAAATTTCCGAGGGTGAGAAAGCAAATCTTACGGTCATCGACTTTGATAAGGAGTGGACATTCGGAAGTGAGCATATCCAGTCGAAATCGAGTAATACGCCATTCATCGGCACTAAGTTAAAAGGACAGCCTGTTGGAGTGATCAATAACAACCAATCATGGTGGAGAGATAAAGATTGAATGCAGTAAGCACACATAATACCTCGGTTTTATGCCGGTTAACAAAATGTATGCTTTTAGCTTCTTATCTTTCTTTGGGTATTAGTGTTGTTCATGCTGAAACACTTGCTAAACACATGAAACGCTTTACCTCTGTACTATCAAATCGTAATCTTGATTCGCTCAGATCACTTATCGATCCGAATAGAATTTACGTTGAGATTTCACCGAAATCCGGTTCATACCTTAGCCCTTTACAAACCCTGGCTGTAATTGAATCTTTTTTTCGTGCTCAGCCTCCGATTTCCTTTTCGTTTCTTCTTATTAAAGAAGATGGGAATACCGGCATAGCAATGGGCACGCTCATAGCAATTCAAAATAGCCGAAATATTTCTCATAAAGTTAATTTTGGGTTTCAAAGAAATAACCAAGATCATTGGCTTTTAGGAAGAATCAGTATTCACTGACATGAAGCACTGTGGAGGATAAAGATCAAATCGCTTATACATCACGTAGAAGTTCATCTGTAAAGATTGAAGCTGTAATAAGCCGGCTTCGCAGGGAAATTCGACTTTTTTACAGAGAACTACCTCGCGGTATGCGATGGACTCTGATAACACTTTCCACAATTGTCCTACTTTCATCTTCTGTTCTTTTTATTGCCGGACTTATTTCCTCCTCTTCAAAAGAACGGGTATCCGGTGATATTATTTCGAAACAAGTTTTAATACGTTTACACCGCATTGTTGAAGCCGTTTCCAATTTACGGGATACAATCAGTACGGATTCTTCCTTTATGCAAAAAGTGGAGAGCAATGCTTCTCCAACGGCTCTCTTCGAAACAATTTTCCATTTAGACTCCCTCAAAGAAAATAAATTCTCAAATATTTCCCCT
>JANYLL010000355.1 GCA_025357895.1 Ignavibacteriota bacterium | reverse complement strand
CACCGTAATGGACTTCAACAATATTCGACAAATGGGTAGCCCCATCGAGATCCATTTGCTCAAGGCGATAGATATAATATCCGTCATCATGTTTCGGATCGAAATAGTTGTAAGAAATTTCCGTATTGGAATTCCCTGCTCCCGGAATAAAACTAAGCTCTTCAAATGGCTGGTAATTGTAACTGCGTTCGACCTTGAAGCCTGAGTTGCTTCGCTCGCTATCTGTTTTCCAATCGAGCTTTGTGCCCGCCGATGTTTTTGTTGCACTCAGCCCTGTAAGTTCGACCGGAAGAATATTAACGTTGCCTTCCCAAATGCTTCTGCCATGTGTTCCGACGCGGATCGTCGTTTTATTGGCATGTACCTGTACATCCCAGCACGGAGCAAGTCCTAAGCCTGAGCCGGCTATTGACCAGTTCACTCCTGCATCGCGCGTATAATAAATTCCGTTATCCGTAGCCGCATACCATACGGTCGAAGGGCTGGTGGAGTCAAGCGCCACACAATTTACCGGCACCCCCGGAAGCTTTGTCGTAGTGCCGGAAACATTTGTCCAAGACGTTCCGGAATTTGTCGTGCGCATAACACGCACGGCATTTCCGTATGTTTCAAACGCCGCAAGCGCCCATGCAGCATCGGTCGGATGGCAGACGATCGACCGGACCGTACTTCCCGGTAATCCCGTAGATTTATCAGCCCAATTCGAACCGCCGTCAGTAGTAAGTCTGATCTTTCCGCCTTGATATCCGGTCCAATAGTATTGATTATTCGCAGGCGAGAAACCGATAGATTCAATTAAATACGTATAATTATTGAGCACCAGTGTTGGAGAGATCGGATTCCATGAACTGCCGCCATTGACACTTTGCCATAGGCGCTGCCTTCCGGTAAAAAGCGTCGAACTGTTTTTCGGTGCCATTGCAAGAGGTGTTTCCCAATCCGAAGGCTCGAAGTTTGCATTACCTTGTACAAAGGCAGGGTCATCAATCGAAGTAAAATTTCCGCCTCCATTAGTTGATTTAAAAAGATCGCCGACCGGACCCTCTGCGTATATCGTATTGGAATTACTCGGATCAACAATAGGCTGGAACCCGTCACCACCAAAGATTTGCGAGGGTGATTGACCTGAAGTCACTTTCCATGTGCCTTGATCCTGCGCTCCGGCATAAGTCTTTAAGAAATCATTCTTATCAAGCCCGATATGGTAAAAGCGCATCGTTGCCATACCGGTTGAACGGTATGACCATGTTTGCCCGGCATCAATGGAGCGATAGACTCCGCCATCTGTTCCGGTATAGACTCTGCGGGAATTCGTCGGGTCGAGAGCAATGGATTGATTATCGACATGGACATTATGCGTACCGCTGTAATCACTATACGCAGTCCAGGAGTTGCCGCTATTGAAAGAATAATATGCTTCGACTCCTCCGATATAGAGCGTATCGTTCGTTGTTGTTGTCGGAGCAATGGCAAGATAAAGATCGTACCAACCTTGAGGACCATTGCCGTTGGGATTAAAGATCGACGAAGGAACGGTTGCAACCTGATTGAATAGAACTCCGGAGTTTGTGGAGAGATATAATCCCTGTAAATTTCCATCCGGTTTTGCCATCAGACAATATACTTTTGTTTTATCACCGGATGGAATTGCAAGAGCAGATTTACCTATAGTATTGCCAGCCGGTAAATTGCCTACGGATATTTTTATCCATGTTGCTCCGTCATCGAGTGATTTATAAACTCCGCATTCAGTTGAAGTACCTCCGGGCTGATTGCCTTCGACAAAATACATCAGCAATTGAGTGCCGATCTTTTGTGCTGGGATAATATCCCAGATAACTGCAGCAGCAGTAAATACTTTAGTAAAAGACACACCGCCATTTGTCGAGCGGTACACTCCGCGGTTATTATCGTAGCTGCAAGCAAAAACGATATTGGAATTGGTGGGGTGAACAAGAACTTTATTTACGCCTCCGGTCAATGTTGCTGAAGCCATGCGGCTCCATGTCGATCCTGCATCGGTGGATTTATAAAGCCCTGATCCGGGCAATCCGTCAGAAGCAACAGAGGGATCACCTGTACCGACATAGAGAGTATTCGGTGAAGAGGGATCAACGGCGATCGATGCCACTGCGAGATCCGGTATGACAAGATCGGTCAGAGGAGACCATGACGCGCCTGCATTCGTTGTTTTCCATACACCGCCTGAAGCAGCGCCGGCATAGATCGTATTTCCATCGGTCGGATTGAAAGCAAG
>JANYLL010000289.1 GCA_025357895.1 Ignavibacteriota bacterium | reverse complement strand
CACCTGCACTGCGCTGTGGATCGTGCCGTTCATCACGACGACAACTCCTTCGCCGATAAATTCTTTTGAAGCGGCGACGGCAATCGCATCGATCAGATTTCTTCCGCCATCCCATGCAGTATCGAGCGAGTGATGCATTGCACCGGTGAAAACAACGGGCACATGATCACCGATGGCAAGATCGAGGAAATAGGCGCTTTCCTCCATCGAATCTGTGCCATGTGTAATGACAACTCCATCGGAGTGATCGCTTACTGCGCGGACAAAATCCGCAAGAGTGAGCATCATCTCCGGAGAAATATGCGGACCCGGCAATGTTGCAAAATCGAAAACTTCGATTTCGACATTCGGCAGATACGCAGCAAGTTCGGGAATACGTTCTAAGATTTCTTTGCCTCGCAGCGCGGGCTTCGGTCCTACTTTTTTATCTGAAGTTACAGCGATCGTGCCGCCGGTAAAAACGATTGCAACGCGCGAGCGGATATCACCCAAGTGCGACTGCACTGCTTGCGCTTCTATCAGTGAAAGAGATTCGGTGACTATAGCCATGCGTGAGAATCGGGAAAATAAACAACTCGTATTATTGAACGGAAAGTTGAACGGGAGAAATCCCGTAATCCGGGGAATCGTGGTTCGTGGTTCGTGCAAACTCTTCGGCATATTGATTGTTTACTATAGCAGAAGGAGAATAATTATGCAAGAGACATTAACCATGAAGGAGATCGTCGAAAAAGCGATGGAGAATCTTCCGGAAGAAGATACCATTGATGAAGCGATGGAGCGTCTTTTAGTGATTTCGAAGATCGAGGAAGGACGTAAAGATATTGAGAATGGCAAGGTCCATACTCAAGAAGAAGTTGAAGCCATGCTTGAAGAATGGCTAAAGTAATTTGGTCCGCAAAGGCGAGAAAGGATGTCGAGGGTATCGTCCGCTACATTGCCGCCGATAAACCTTCCACTGCTGAATTATATGCAAGACGTATTTTTGCTGCTACAAGGCAATTAAAGGACTTCCCAAAATCAGGTAGAATCGTACCTGAAGAAAACAATGAAAACCTTCGAGAATTAATATTTGGAAGCTACAGAATTATTTATGAAATCATTGGTGAAAAAATTTCAATCTTGACTGTTCATCATTCGGCTCGCATTTTACATATCGATTAAACAATGCCTATATCTCCCACACGTTCCGATAACACTAGCGCCAACTTCCTCGAAACCGATTTCGAGCAGACTCTTCGTCCGAAAGCTTTTGAAGAATTTTCCGGGCAGCCTTCGATCGTCGAAAATCTCCGCATCTTTATTCAGGCAGCAAAGCAGCGCGGCGAGGCGCTTGACCATGCGCTTTTTACCGGACCTCCGGGGCTTGGCAAGACAACGCTTGCAAATATTATCGCATCCGAAATGGGATCGAACATCAAAACAACTTCCGGTCCCGTGCTCGAACGTCCCGGAGATCTTGCAGGACTTCTGACAAATCTCGAAGAAGGCGATGTACTGTTCATTGACGAGATCCACAGACTTTCAGCAGCCGTGGAAGAATATCTTTATTCAGCGATGGAAGATTACCGACTCGATATAATGATAGATTCAGGTCCGGCAGCGCGTTCAGTGCAGATCGAGTTGAAGCCATTCACATTAGTCGGCGCAACAACACGCGCTGGATTACTCTCTGCACCATTAAGATCACGTTTCGGAATCACTAATCGTCTTGATTATTACGATGCAGCAACGCTGCAAAAAATTATCGAGCGCAGCGCAAGAATTCTTGGAATCGAAACTGATATCGACGGAATTTCAGAACTGGCAAGACGTTCGCGCGGAACGCCACGCATATCAAATCGTCTGCTGCATCGCACACGTGATTTCGCGCAAGTAAAGGGTACAGGAAAAATTACACGCGAAATTGCACTGATCGCACTCGAAGCCCTTGAAGTTGATGAGCACGGGCTTGATGAAATGGATAAGAGAATTTTACTAACAATCATCGAAAAATTCGGCGGAGGTCCTGTTGGAGTGAATACTATTGCCGTAAGTGTCGGCGAAGAAGGCGGCACGATCGAAGAAGTGTATGAACCATTCCTGATTCAGGAAGGATTTTTGAAGCGCACTCCAAGAGGCAGAGAGGTAACGGAATTAGCATATAGACATTTTGGGATTGAGAAAAAAAAAGGTGGTAATAGTTTGTTTGAAAATTTATAGTATCCTCTCGGACGCCCGCCGGGCAGATTAGTCCCTCAGAAAAGGACGGGCGGACTAAAGAGTACGCCTCACTGGAGATAATCCCATCTAAACTTTTTTTCTGAAACCAAACAAAATTTGCTTCTTGTTAGTATAATGCATTAATATGTGTGTTTATTTATGATCACCAAAACCACTGGACCACTTTATCCTCCCCAGGATGGTGAAAGCTCAACAGCTAATGACAATTCTCCAAAGAAAACAACTGCCCGTAAGCGCTTAACTCACTTGCATAAACAGGAATTTCCGCTTGATCTTGCTGATACAATAATAGAGCAATACCGTCAACTTCTTGAAGGTATGCCTGTTGCCATTTATACTACAAATGCGCAAGGAGTCATCAATCTTTATAATCAGGAAGCCGTAAAATTGTGGGGGCGCGAACCTATTATCGGCAAAGATATGTGGTGCGGTTCCTGGAAGATATATAACATTGATGGAAGTCCTATGGCATTATCCCGATGCCCTATGGCGCTTACATTGCAAGAAGGTCGGGCAGTTACCGGTCATGAGATCATCATTGAAAGACCTGATGGTACAAGAAGGAATGTGCTTCCCAGCCCAAAGCCTATCTTTAATCCTAACGGTGTATTGATCGGAGCGATCAATACATTAATCGATATTACCGAATGGAAACGAACAGAAGATGAAATCCGCAAATCCGAAGCGAATCTTCGCGCGATCTTTGATAATTCAAAAGATGCGTACATGCTTATAGATAGCAATGAGCGTATTGTAGCATTAAATCAGGTATGTAATCATCTTTACCGGAATATCCACGGAAAGGATATTGTCCCCGGCGTATCAATCTACGATGTCATCCCCGCAGAGAATGTAGAGGTGATGAAGAGTCATGTCTGGAAGGCATTTAGTGGAGAAGCAGTACAAAACAGAACCAAACGTACGGGCAAAAACGGGAAAGATGTGTGGCTCAGAGGTATTTATAATCCTGTTAAATCCGAAAGCGGAACAATCATCGGCGTTTGTATCAGCGTATCCAACATTACTGATGAAGTTGTATCACAGTCAGTGATTCGAGAGTCCGAGGCAAATCTTCGTGCACTTTTCGACAATGCAAAAGATGGCTTTGTTCTTATTGATCTGAATGCGAATATCCTGGCATTTAATCATGCTGCTGCCGATCTCTATTCAAAAGTCACTGGTAAAAAACTTTCGATTAATAAATCTGTTCCCGAAGTCCTGGGTGTGGAGTTAGGCGCATACTTGGTCGCAGTACTGGAAAAGGTTAAATCGGGAGAATCCATTGAGCGCAAATCAAAACAGCATGGATTAGACGGAAAAGATTACTGGCTTCGCGGGTTTTATAATCCGGTTAGATCCTCAGATGGATCGATCATAGGAATCTGCATGGGAGTCTCCGATATTAGTGCAGAAATGGAAGCTAATTCCTTCTCTTTGCAACTCGCTGCCATAGTTCAGTCATCTGAAGATGCAATCGTCGGTAAGACCTTTGAAGGAATTGTAACAAGCTGGAATCCGGGCGCCCAAAGAATCTTCGGATATACTCCAGAAGAAATGATCGGTCAATCGATTACCAAACTTATTCCTCAAGATCGCCTGGATGAAGAACCAAAGATCCTCGAACGCTTAAAAAAAGGTGAACGCGTCGAACACTTTGAAACCATCCGTATTACTAAATCCGGAGAGCGGCGAAATATATCCTTAATAATTTCTCCTATCAGAAATGCTGGGGGTAATCTTGTAGGCGCTTCAAAGGTCGCCAGGGATATCACTGAGCAAAAAATACTTCAGGAAAAATTACGAATAGCTGAGGCAAATTTCCGCGATGAATTAGAAAGAGTCGTTAGGACAAGAACAATTGAACTTAAAGAAAAAAATGACGAACTTACTCAGCAGAAAGACTTCATAGAAACGGTCCTCGACTCTTCGATCGATCAGATCTGTGTTTATGATAAGGATAGTCGTTTTATCGGAGTGAACAAAGCGTTCTCTCAATCTTCTAAGATCAAAGCTCACGAAATTCTGGGCAAAAGTTTTCTTGAGGTGTTCCCCTCGTATAAGAATTCTGATATTCACAAGACTCTGGAGAAAACACTTGCTACCAATGAGCCGGTGACGATTCAGTCAACATCACTGACCGGCCATCATTATGCGATCTATTCCGTTCCGCTTACTCAGAACAATATAAATCAGGGTGCGATCGTGATCGCCCATGATAATACAACGATCATCGAAGCGAACGAGAAGCTTGAGAGCATTTCCGAAAAGCTCCGTGCCGCTAATGATCTGCTTGAAGAAAAAAATTCGGATCTTGAACGCAGCAATTCCGAACTTGAGCGATTTGCCTACGTTGCTTCGCATGATTTGCAGGAGCCACTAAGAAAAATCCAAATGTTTGCCGGCCGCATTCGCAGCCATAATAAAGAGAGGATGGACGAAACGTCTCAAAATTATTTTAACAAGATTGACGCTTCTTCCGAACGCATGAGCAGTCTCATCAAGGACATCTTGAATTATTCACGGCTCAAAGCCAGCGAGCAGGAATTCGAACCCACTGATCTTAATGAAATTATTGATCATGCATTAACAGATTACGATCTGTTAATTGAGGAAAAAAAGGCAAAGATCGAAATTGATAAACTCCCAATTATCGCCGGCGTACCCGCTCAATTAGATCAGCTTTTCCATAACCTGATCGGTAATGCATTGAAGTTCTCCAAAGATGATACGATTCCGATCATTTCGATAACAGCGCATAAGCTGACAATAAAAAGGATACTAGAGAAAGAACTTGACACAAGTAATACCTATTACGAGATAATCATCAAAGATAGTGGAATAGGTTTCGATCAGGAATTCTCCGAGAAAATATTCGTCATTTTTCAGCGATTAAATGAGCGCACGAAATATGAAGGTACCGGTATCGGCTTAGCGCTTTGCCGCAAAATTGTCGACAACCACTGCGGATTGATCTTCGCAGAATCAAAAGAAGGTGAAGGCTCGGAGTTTCATATTATTTTACCGGAGAAGCAGAAGAACTGATAAGTCACAAAGTTTATCATTGATAAAATACTACCCTGCAGACAGAAGAAAAATTATTACCGAGCGTATCAAACGCCGTCAATTGAATTTGTTTGAGATATGTTGTATACGAAACTTCATCGTCATTATAACCTATGGCAAATGAGCCGCCCGTCCAACCCTTTAAGATAAATGCAATAGAGTCTTGAGAGAAAGATTCTAATTCCAAATTTTGTGCCTTCAAATATGCATTCTGAGCCCTGTAATTATTTGGGTCTTGGCATCCTTCGCATTCTTGGAACTGACAGAGAAGATCACTAACTGTTTTTTGACTGCTATGAAACACTCCGCGAATAAGAGATTGTGTGCTACAACCACTCGCAATATTAAATGACGGATCAACTAATTCAAGTGTAAAACATGCCTGCGCAGAAAATTGAGAATCCTTCCAGACAAGGGGATGGGTCGAATCCCTATTCTCAAAAACATGCTGGCGCACGAGCCAAAGATCAGAAGTGTTGCCCCCATCGAGCGAGCCTTGTTTTAAGAATGTATGGTGAAGCGTCTCGCCCGTATAGGTCACGCGTACATAGTTCATCGTTTGTAAATACGATAAATAATCGGATCCGCTACTACCGCCGAGTGAGGTCATCGAAGGATTATCACAGCCCGAGGTAAGAAGGATCCCAATAAGAAAAAGTTTGAATACTGTTGTTCGCATGAAGATGATTTGGATTATCTCTCACGAACACGGCTACTATGAAAAAGTAGCAAGACCTTCGCATAGCCCCGGCGAAAAGTCTGAGCCACCAATCCCAAATCCTGCTCTCCCATTTATCTCAATCAGGCAGCCGCCGCCACTTTATCTGCCTCCTGCTTTGCAAAAGCAAGCGTACCGCCGGCAAGGACGATATGTCTTTGGCGCTCGGTCAACGGTGAGGTTATTTGATATGTGAGTTTTTTCGTCTTGTTTGTCAGAGTAATGTTTTCCGGATGTTCATAAATCTGCGCTCTTGCATTTTCGATCACCAATTCATCGCCTTGTGCGATCGAAGCGTAATCATGAGGATTGATAAATGTTGCAGGAAGGATTCCAAAATTAATAAGATTTGCTAGATGAATTCGTGCAAAACTTTTTACCACAACTGCCGTGACGCCGAGATAGCGCGGAGCAAGTGCAGCATGTTCGCGCGATGAACCCTGTCCGTAATTCTCTCCGGCGATGATCATTCCGCCGCCCCATTCACGAGCGCGTGCAGGAAATTCCGGATCAACTCTGACAAGAGTGAATTCGCTAATAGCCGGAATGTTCGAGCGAAGCGGAAGCACTTTCGCTCCGGCAGGCATGATATGATCGGTCGTGATATTATCGCCCATTTTCAGTAATACTTTCCCATGAAGATTTTCCGGCATTGCAGAAAAGCTCGGAAGCGGTTTGATATTCGGACCGCGAATAATTTTTAATCCTGCACGGTCTTCGATCGGAGCGATCAGCATATCGTCATTGACAATGATCTCATCCATCTCACCTATAAATTTATACGGAATTCCCGAATCACGCGGATCGGTGATGACGCCTTTAAGAGCAGATGCAGCACACGTCTCAGGAGATGCCAGATAAACCTTCGCATCGGCAGTGCCCGAACGTCCTTCAAAATTTCTGTTGAATGAGCGAACAGAAACAGAACCCGATGGCGGAGCCTGCCCCATACCGATACACGGACCGCAAGCTGATTCTAAAATTCTTGCACCTGAAGTGATGATCGTAGCAAGTGTCATATCTGCATCGCGGGCGATCATTTCAAAAACTTGTTTTGATCCGGGAGTAAGCGTAAAACTAACCGACGGATGAATCGCTTTATCTTTTAAGATGTAAGCTGAAATTCCGAGATCGTGATAACTGGAATTCGTACAGCTTCCGACACATGCTTGCGCGATAGGCATTCCGGCAATCTCACGGACTTTCACCACTGCATCCGGCATGTGAGGTTGTGCGATCATGGGTTCAAGTTCATTCAAATTAATTTCCATATTCTCATCGAACTCCGCCCATTCGTCTGCTTTCATTTCTATCCAGCCTGCATCGCGCTTTTGCGATTTCATAAATGCTTTCGTTTTTTCATCCGAAGGAAAAAGCGAAGTGGTTGCGCCAAGCTCGGCACCCATGTTGCAGATCGTAAATCGATCGGAGATAGAAAGACTATGTGCGCCTTCTCCGTAATATTCTACGATGCGACCCGTTCCGCCTTTGACCGTCAAACGGCGAAGCATTTCCAAGATCACATCTTTACCTGTTACCCAATCCTGTAATTTTCCGGTAAGCTTTACGCCAAGAACTTTCGGCATCCCTGTCCAGAACGGCTGACCTGCAAGAGCCATTGCAATATCAAGTCCTCCGGCGCCGATGGCGATCATGCCAAGTCCGCCGGCAGTTGGAGTATGCGAATCAGAGCCCAGAAGTGTATCACCAGGAATTGCAAAGCGTTCACGATGAACCTGATGGCAGATACCATTGCCGGGACGCGAAAAGAATAATCCGTATTTCGCCGCAACCGATTGAAGATACTGATGATCATCCGCATTCTCGAAGCCCGTCTGCAGCATATTATGATCTACGTAACTGACCGATACTTTTGTCTTTGCCGAATCGAGTGCCATGGATTCGAATTGCAGATATGCCATCGTTCCGGTAGCATCCTGTGTAAGAGTTTGATCAATGCGAAGTCCGATCTCCGTTCCGGGAGCAGGCAATGAATCATGCGAAGTGAGATGGGCAGATAGTATCTTATGCGTCAGGCTCTGTTTCATGTAAATTGAGGTTGGTTTTTGTTATAGCATAGGTATAACAAGCAACCGAGGAAAATAATTTGAACGTACTGCTTTAGCCTTAATTGCGAATAAACCGCTTACTAATGATGTGGCTGCCGTCGTGGATAATGAGTAGATATGCCCCTGATGAAAGTCCTTTAAGATCTATATAGCCTACTGCATTTAATTTATCATAGCAAATAATTTCGTCGAGCATATTCTGAATTTGGAATGTAGGCTGCATTGAATCAAAATGCCGGCGGATGTTTAAAACATCGTTACAGGGATTCGGATAGATCGCCGGATCATTGTTATCTTTTGATGCGGCGACTGTTGCTGCTACAGGGTCAGGTGTAATTTGTGAAAGGAACAGATCGCTTTCAAATTGTGAAATATTATTTTGATTTTTAACTGTGTGATCATCAAACTGAAGCTGCGTATCGACAAACGATCCGGTAAGATAAATATCCTGACCATAATTCACAAGCGACTGTGCTGCAACAGTCTGGCTTTCGACCGTACGTATCGTATCTAAAGCAACAACAAGAGTATCGGGAGTTATAAAGATCTTCATTTTTTTCACGCTTAACGTATCCGATCGCTGGTCAGCAAAATATACATTCCCATTGCGATTAACTGCCAGCGTATTCATTAGCACTGAGCCGATCGAACCAAGTGCTCCGGGTGTATCATGTCGTGTCAGGAGCTTACCGTCCGGAGAAAATATTTCCAGCGTCATCTTTTGGAATGCTTCGAAGTTATAGCGGTAGCGGACGATACCCCAATCGGTAAGTGCAAGTTCGTTTGCTATGTTGAACGTTACATACGGATCCTGATGAACCCATTGCGCTGTGACAGAGGAATCGAACTTTGCTATAAAAATAATATATCCCGGCTGGCTGGGAAGTATCGGAAGCTTGATCTTATCGAATGTGGATTGAGGATCGCAGCAGCCGCCAACATAAATATTTCCGGCATCATCTACAACGATATCATCGAAGACCCGCACACCGGATTCTTTTTTCTTCCAGAGCATTTTGCCATCCGACCTGAACTTTGCAAAAAAACCACCGAGATCATTTTCAATTCCGGTAATATAAATATTATTATTTTTATCGGTCGTTATGCTGAAGATGCCGTTATTCCCTTGTGTAGTATCTTCGATGTGCCAAATAGTATTTCCCGAGGCATCAAATGTTGCAAGAAATAGTCCGGCGAATAATTTACTGTGCAGAGTATCTTTTCCGATGATAAGACTATCGATAAAACTTCCGCCCATGATAATGCGTCCGCTGCGATCGATCGCAAGATCGAATCCGCAGGCAGAGCCGCGAAAATTCTTTGTCCAAAGCTCATGTCCGTTCGAATCGCGTTTTACCAGGAAAATATTGCCTGATGTACGCTCACCAAGAAGAAAATCCGATCCGGTCTGATGGTAGCCGAGCGCATAAATATTTCCGCTGCTATCGGCAGCAAGTGAAGTCACAAAACTCTTATTCGGCTGATCCAGGGAAATCGCCCAGTTAAAATGCTGCGAAAGTGCAGGGCTTGTGCAAAAGAAAAGAAGAAAAACCGGCAGTGCAAATAGCTTTTTCATAAAAATAGCAGAAAAAAAGGTAACCGGGACCAAATAACATCAAATTCCCGATAATATAAAGACACAAAAAGAAGCCAAAATGTGACAAAAGGGGAAGCTGAGAGCTAACAGTGGATATAGACGTCATTTCAAACAGATGTCGCGACCACCGCTCTTTGGGTATTTGAATCCGGCATAATTATTTATAATAAATGACAAATGTACTATGTATGTCGTCGTCCCGATAATCTGTAATATTCCCTTTTGCATCATATTTCCATCGGTATTTCAACTTATCGTCAATATTGCGCAAAATACAGTTTCCTTTAGAATCGTAAGTCCATGTATTCATCTGTTTACTTCCATCATCCTCCGTTTGGATTTCCTTCAGTATGTGTCCTGCTCGATCATAATAATATTTTATGGAATGTGATTTTATACCATGCTCCCATACAGTATCTACTTCATTATTTATTGCCCAGTTTCGATTATAATAAATCTTCTGGAATTCGGTTTTAAATTTTTCCCCTTCATCGCTATAAGAATTTTTCCATCGTTCTTTAAATTGTTTCGTTGAATCAATCATCGTTTCTTCCTCTTCCTTTAATACAAATTTTCTACCAATGTATGAGTTATAATGAAATTTTCTCATTGTATTTATAGAGTCGATATACTCATACTTTATTATGTTTTGAGATTGATTTGGTTTTTGCCCGCTATAAGAAATGATTTTTACAGGACGGTGGATTTTATCGTAAAATGTTTGCTTATATAAGTAGTGTTCATTCTTTAGCCGCACAAACTGGAGCTTTACTCCCAGTGAATCATAATAATTCAAACTATCAATTCTTTCTTTGGTATCTTTAAGGCTACTTCCATCAGAAGAATAAATGTGTTCCGGAACACGGGTATCAATTTTAATAAATAACGTATCGCCGTTTTTTCGAATTTCATATATTGTCGTATCAAGAGGAAAATACGCACTATCGATCTCCACAATTTTTTTCACGTTTGTAGAAAATAATTTTCTTATGGTTTGTGCTACTCCGCTATCTTCTTCTTGATAACCGTACCATGGAAAAATGCCTCTTTGGATAGGTTTATAATCATCATAATAAATCGATGATTGCGCCTGAAGCAATTGTGGCGTAGAGAATAAAAGCAATATTAGTAAGCAAGCGTATTTCATAATGCAAAATTACTACAATATTTTAAGAGTAATTTAAAAAAATGATGGGCACCTATTGCAAATTGGAAATGAATGTCCCCTCGAGAGTTGTCCCACCGTTTATGAATCCTTTTTCATTTCCTATTTCGTCACATCACTGGTACCATCGGACGTTAATTCTTAAAATGAAATATTATTTTTATTTACTATTTATTATATTCTTATTATGAAACACATATTAACACACTATATAACGTTCGCCTCCATCCTGATGGGCACAATCCTTTTAGGCGAAGCTCATGCGCAGATGGGGACGAACAATACTATTACTCCGGTCGTCATTATGACGCCGAATCCTTCACCATTCCTATCGGATTGGCAATTGCAGAGGGAGTGCATTCGTCTTAACGTTGCACTCACTCAGCCGATGAGCCAGCCCGTAAAACTAATGGCGCAAGTTTCGTTGAACGGCCAAGTCGTTGCCAGAACAAAGGCTGAAAAAATGCCGGTACTCTCGTTGCATCAGGGCGTGAATAGCTTTGTCGCAGCAGATATTATTCCGCTTCAGGCTGTCAGTTTTATCGGCGGAATAGATCAGGTTTCGCAGCGCGCCGGAAGACTTCCCGAAGGGCGGTACGAGATCTGCATTTGGTTTGCAAATGCTGAAAACGGAATGCCTATCATCTCGGCGCCATGCCAGCCTTTTATGATCCAGCAGTTTAATCCGGTGACGCTAATTTCGCCGCAGGATGGTGCATCGTTCACGCAGAATCCTATTCAGAGAGAACTCACTTCGCTGAACCTGCAATCATGTCAACCGATCACGCTTAATGAATTGGCTACACTGGATAAACAGGTGATTGAAAATCTGAAGGGATTCATACTGAACTCCGGCAATACGCAGACACCATATATTCAATTGCAAAATTTTGTTAACCGATCACTTGCAATAACCGGAAGCGCTGACCAGAAGGTTGTGCGTTTCACGCAGCCTGCGTCATCCGGTAAAACTTTATCCGGCGGGCAGCAACTCAACACACCGAACTTCCAATGGCTTCCGCCGATGCCAACGCCTGCAATGCAGGTTCAATATAAGCTGCTCATTGTTCCGGTACTTCCGGGGCAATCGGCACAGCAGGCAATGCTAACGGCAACTCCGGCATTCGAGCAGGATGGAATTTCGACGACTACCTTCACAGGTACGGAAAGCATCAGCAGACTTTTTTCACTCGCTGGTGGAATATCCACTTTTGCATGGAGCGTCGAAGCTCATGATGCGAGTGGTAATCCTATCGGTAGTAATAACGGCTGGTCGGAAGTTAGAATGTTCGATATTCTTAGCGATCATGGTACTGATAGACTTCCCATTGACTATCAT
>JANYLL010000287.1 GCA_025357895.1 Ignavibacteriota bacterium | reverse complement strand
CGGCAGTTTGTATGACTGCTTTTCGAAGTTTTCCGATTTCAAAATTATCGAGCAGAACGCGGTTAACGATATTTTTTCCGTGATCTAAAACGATCTGCAATTGCTCGGAAGTTGTCACTTCGATCTCAACCGGAATTAGAGGATGTGCATCATTTGCAAAATATTTTTTTAATTTCGCTATCACTGCTTCGATACTCATTCCGTTTGCGGCAATATGATTATCTTTGACAAGGATCATTTCCGCAAGTGAATAGCGATGATTTTTTCCGCCTCCGCTGAGGACGCCATAACGATCAAAAGGACGAAGCATCGGAGCAGTTTTTCGAGTATCAAGAATGCTAGCTTTTGTACCGATAACAGCTTTTACAAATTCATTCGTCAGCGTTGCAATCCCGCTCATGCGCTGCAGGAGATTCAGCGATACGCGCTCGGCAGTAAGCAGTACATCAAGCGGAGCAATTATTTTTGCAAGATGATCGCCGTTTGAAATAAAATTTCCATCGGATATTTTTTTTTCGAAACGCACATCATTTTCTCTACCGGTTTTTTCGGCATAGAGTTTAAAAACCTCGCAGGACATATCAATCCCCGCAAGCACACCAACGGCTTTGCAAAGAAAATATGCGCTGCCCATGATAGAGGGATCTATTGTTGCCGATGTCGTCGGATCGCCGCGCCCGGTGTCTTCGTCAAGCGCCTGAATGATAAGTGAATGTTCGAGGTTCGTCATGAAATATTGGTAGCTATCGCAATCCCTTCTAAGACAAGATGCGGAGCGATTTGATGAATGAAAGGGGTTTTGTTTTCGAATAGTTTTGCAAGTCCGCCGGTAGCAACAACGAGAATTTCTTTTTCAGGAAAATTTTCGGCATGCAATTTTTCTACAAGACCTTCGATCATTGCAACTGCGCCGTTCATTATTCCTGATTGTATGCTCTGAGTCGTCGTTCGCCCTAAAATATTTTTGGGAAATGAAAGTTCTATCTCAGGAAGTTGTGCTGCTATTTGATGAAGGTTTTTTGCACTTGCTTCGATGCCAAGTGCGATAATGCCGCCAAGATATTGGCCATCAGCATTGATGCAATCAATTGTTGTTGCAGTGCCAAAACCGATTAAAATGATCGGCTTTTTTGCATCTTTGCCGAGCAGATGATATGCAGCGAGCGAACTGAGAAGTCTATCAATTCCGACCTGATCGGGATCGTCGTAATTATTTACAATCGGTACGTCGCTATTTTTGAGAAGTCGGATACTTGCTTCTTCATGACTGCCTTCTAAAATTTCTTTTAATGCTTCGCTTGCTTTCGGAACGACAGATGCGATGATAATGGAATCCAGTTTTCCGAGAGCCTGGAGTTTCGGAAGAAGTTCAGTCCTAAAACTTTCTCCTGAAAGAATTGAAGCAGTTGGAAAACCGAACGTCATCTCGAACGGCTCATTCTGTTTGAAGAGTCCGAATTTCGTGCTTGAGTTTCCGATATCAATAGCAAGAAACATCATAGAATATGCAATGTTGCATTCTGATAAATTTTTGTATCCCCATCAGTCGTAATAACGCGCAATGCACCGTCATTACTAATGCCATCGTAACGCAATCCTTCGGCTTTCGTGCCATCGGATTCAGTTAAGGAAAATTTTTCAATACTTCGCATCCATTCAAGTTCATTACGAAGATCATCCATAAGCATTACTGATGATGAATAATAACTGATCGTATTTTGTAAAATTTCGAGAAACATATCTCGCACTTTTTCGATTGGAATTGCATAACGTAAGACATTTAGTAATGCAATCGCTTTTTCTGAAATACTTTCCGTAAAATTTTCCTGATTAATATTTATTCCTATGCCAAGAACGACGCCTTTGAACGAAGCGCCTGACCATATCGCCTCGCATAATACGCCGGAGATTTTTTTTCCGTCAAATAAAATATCATTCGTCCATTTTAATGTTACGCGATCGGAAGAGGATTCGTTTGCAAGTATTGATCTGATCGACGCAAGGACGGATAGTGCAGTAATGAACTGCATTTTATCTTGCAGATGATTCGGAATTTCTGTAAGCACCACGCTCATCAAAAGATTTTTTCCGGATTCATCATGCCAAGTGCGATCATCATATCTGCCTCTGCCTTCAGTCTGATGTTCAGAGATAAAAACATCACCATGCCCCGCCACGCCACGGGATAAAGTTTCGCGCGCAAGTGTCTGCGTTGATGGAAGCGAGGTGAATGTTTGAATGTTCCACATAGAATATTTATATCGTTTTATTTGTGTCATTTCGAACGGAGTTTCGCTCCCCAAGAGCGAAACGGAGAGAGAAATCTATAAATAAAGATAGATACTCTAAATCCCCAATGAGCGA
>JANYLL010000274.1 GCA_025357895.1 Ignavibacteriota bacterium | reverse complement strand
TAATACAACGAAAACAATAATAATTGATGCGCAGTAAATAACTCTTTTCATAATCATGTATAGTGATATTAGTAGAACACAATAAAGCAATCAAAGTTACTTCCGCTCTTGAGTTTGTCGGAGAGAACAAAAACTCAAGGCAGTCCACAGGATAGTGTCGTATTTTTGCTAACTATGCCGCAGGACGTTTTTATCTCATATTCCCGAAAGGACTCAGAACATGCGCTTTCGCTTGCAGAAAGGTTACGTGCGGAAGGAATTCAAGTCTGGATTGATCAGCATGGAATTATCGGCGCAGAACAATGGGCAACGGAAATTGTTGAGGGAATAAAAGGATGCTCTACTTTCATACTTTTGATCTCTCCTGATTCGGTTGCCTCTGAGAATGTACTGCGAGAACTTTCACTTGCCAATGAATCACGAAAGAGAATTCTGCCTGTTGAAATTCAAACGATAGAATTGCCATCATCCTTCATGTATCCTCTTGCAGGATTGCAGCGGGTCAAGATCGGGGATTTTGAGGCTATCATTCGTGCTCACCGACATGGTGTAGAGAGAGTATCGCAGGCGGATATTCGCAAAACTTTGATGATCCTTCCATTCGAAGACCTTTCTCCCACCGGTGATAATGAATGGTTTGCAAATGGAATTGCGGCTGAACTTATATCCGCTTTATCGAATGTAAAGTCCCTTCGTGTTACTGACCAACAGACAACGAAAGAATTTAAAAATTTCAAAGGTCATATGACCACTTACGCAAAGGAAATGTCTATCCGATATTTCATCCAAGGTTCGGTGCGAAAATTCGGAGATCAAATAAAAATTACCTCCGCTCTTCTCGACATCGAAACCGGGGATCATCTTTGGCAGGATTCGATGAAAGGCACGATGCAAGACATCTTCGATATTCAGGAGAAGGTCGCCGAGAAAGTAGTCGAAGGACTTAAAATTCATCTCGCCTCCGACGAAAAGAAAAAGCTCGCCGAGCGTGGAACAGAGAATGCCGAGGCGTATGAGTTGTGTTTAAAAGCAGGTGAATACTTTAATCGTCAAACGAAAGAAGGCTTCCGGCTTGCAGAGCAATTGAATTCCGAAGCCATTGCGCTCGATCCGGAATATGCGAGAGCGTATGTGGGCAAGGCGACATCACTTGCAAGTCACTACCGTGCCTACGACAGCGATCCGAAACTCCTTGAGGATGGACTTCTGCTTATTCAAGAAGCGAAGCGATTGAAGCCTGATCTTTGGAGTGCCAATGGCCCTCTTTCCCTGATCCTGACACTTCAGGACAAGACTGAAGAAGCTGAACACGCAGCTCGAGAGTACATTCAAAATGCTCCGCAGGATCCGGGCAGCTATTTTTCGCTGGGACTTTTTTATCAGTACAGCTGCCAGAATGCGAAAGCGATCGCTCCGTTTGAAGAGGCGGTAAAGTTAAGTCCGGACTACCTCGTGACATTATCTAATCTTATCATTGCCTGTTACGAAGCAAAAGAAGTGGAAAAGCAGAAGCAGTGGGCAGAGATCGCTATTCCCAAATATGAAAGGCAAATGAAGCTCTTTCCTGAGAATGAGAATAATCAAGTGGACTATGCAAGGATTCTGTATTTTGCCGGATGGGATGAAGATGCAAAAATAGCTGCACGAAAATTGGATTATCTGAAGGACGGAAGATCACTTTACAACATAGCCTGCCTGCATTGTATGTTAAAGGACTTATCCTCCGGACTTGCAACGTTTCGAAAGGCGATCGATGCAGGATACAGAAACATGCGGCTGCTGAAATCATTATTGGAAGACGAGGTCGAAGGCATCGGCACGCTTAAAGGCACGCCGGAATACGAGGAGGTGAAGCGAATGGTGGAGGCTCTCGAATGAAAAATGTAAAATTAAAAATTGGGAATCGTAGGGGCACATTGTGCGTGACTTCTTCGGATTTTCCGTAAATTTAAAAAAGGGCATATGCAATGTGCCCCTACGCACGAAAAATGGCTGATATATTTATTTCATACTCCTCGAAAGACAAAGAAAGCGCCGATCAGCTTACAGAGTTGCTCGTATCTGCCGGACTTTCGGTATGGATTGATCAATCAGGGATTGATGCGGCTACGAGTTGGTCGAAGGAGATCGTACATGCTATTGATGGATGCAAAGCGTTTGTCGTGCTCTTATCACCAAATTCCATTGCATCGGAAAATGTTGTGAAGGAGATTTCCTTTGCGTAAGTGGTCATATGACCTTTGAAATTTTTAAATTCTTTCGTAGTCTGCTGGTCAGTAACACGAAGTGCCTTGACATGTGAGAGCGCGGATATGAGTTCAGCGGCAATTCCATTAGCAAACCATTCATTAT
>JANYLL010000265.1 GCA_025357895.1 Ignavibacteriota bacterium | reverse complement strand
CCTGAGTCGCTTCGCGCATATCGAATGAGAATTGTGATCCGTTCAAAACATCACGGATAACAAAGCGTGAACCTTCAGGAAGATCGGTGGGATCGAAGCAGATGCTCAGCGGGTAGCAAAGCGGTCCGCCTGTTCCGAAATTTACTTTATACAATAGTGTGCTATCTGCTTTATCTGTGCGGAAGTCACGTACTGTACCAAGATTGTTCGGATCCAAGAAAAGTGGGTCCGTATTTGGATTAAGTGATTCGAAATATGCAAAGCAACGCTTTGTAGAATCGACACTTGACTGTGCTGCAGAGCGATCGCCGACTGTGAAGAGATTTTCACCATAAAGAATATCTACTCCATCGGTAGCTCCTACGCCTGTTCCGAAAGAGAGTGTTCTTGTGCAGGTAGGTGTGCAGGAATTTGTTAACTGCAAACGGATACCTGTTCCAGCGCCCGGATTTGGCTCATTCGGACGACCACGCACAACAAATGTTACCTTAATACGCAACGGTGAATTACCCGCTCCAGGGCTTGTCATAGTAACGTATCCAATGTAGACACCCGGTGCGAGACCGGCGCCATTGGCGATGATGAACATTGTCTTAAGTTCATTAATGATCTGACTCTGAGTATTGAAATTCGTAATACTCGGAAAAAAGATACATGGCTGACCGCCGCCTGCAGTTAAACCAACCTGAAGCCAGGTTTGATCTGAACAGATCTTGAGATTAGTGATACGAGAAGATCCCGTAGCATTATCGATCTGCAACTGAACGGTGCTGTTATTAGCCGTTGGATCAGCCGGATCAAAAATGAGCTGCGGAAGCAGATCAAAATTCTTGCCGTCTGTTGTATTAAATTCTGAGAACGGACGAAGTTCAATAATAGGCTGGCCTGTTATAACGACAGGAAGACGTCCACGGATCTGGTCTCTATGGCCACCGAGATTACCACGCACGAAGTTATTCGGATCGTACTGAGGATCACCTAAGTGATCGTCAAACTTTGCCGAATCAAGCTGGAGAAGTGCAACGTTAACTGTCCAGTTCGGAATAATGTGGAAACGGATATAACAAAGTACCGTTGATGAATCAACGATAACAGGATCCGTTCTGCGAAGAGGTACTTCACTTGCAGCCGTAACACGAATGATACGATTGAAAGGATTAGAGACGTCGTTTGCAGATTGTTCTGTATAACGGATATAGAACGACTGTGCCAGAGAATTCTCAGCATCAGAGGTCTTTGTTGGTCCGACAGTCATGATCGGTGAACCATGTGCAGGATTCTGATCAAGCTCGATAGCCTGATTAGGATATTTCAATTGAAACTCGAAGCTTCTGATCGGCTCGAGGAACTGACCGTCAACGCCAGGAAGACGTCCGCCAGGACCCGGCTGAAGCTGGTCATGCGTATTCGGATTCTTGCTCGGATCAACTCCATTATAGAGAAAGATCGGTACAAGAAAATAGCGATCACCGCCCGGAAGTGCATCCGGAACGAGGTACTGTGCATCCGGATAGTAATCTTCCTGATTATCAGAAATTACCGGATACGGAACATAGTTGAAAATTTGGGCAAAAGAATTCCCAAATGATAGGGTCATCAAGAGCGCAAACGCTCCGATGGCCGCAAAGCTGGTAAGCTTACGCATTGCCGATTTCTCCTTACTTATTGTTAAATTCGATTTCATAGGTCGTCTATATCTAAAAACTACAGTTTCTTTATATTGTTACACTCTGTTGGGATCTGCTTGATGCTTTCCCCCCTTTTTGTGAACAAATTTCAGTGAATAATCAAAATTTTTGTCGTTTCAGCCTTCATACCCTCTTGCAACGCTGAAAAATTCGTAACTGTTGCAGTATAAAACCCGGCTGAAACTGATGCGACTTCCCAACGGAACTCCGCATCGAACACTTTATCAAAAACTTTTTTGCCCAGAGCATCGAACACCACGAGGTGTTTTTTACTATTCTGGCCCTGAGGCATTGTAAAATCTATAAATGAACTTGAGGGATTCGGAAAGATCATCACAGAGAGATCTTTACTATAAATAAATTCCGCTACTCCCTTAACTACGGTGTCTTTCTTTCCAAAAATGCAGATAGTGTTAATCTTATATCCAATCGAAGAAACAAGGTTATCAGCATTGAGCACATTTAACCTCGGATTCAAGATCGTTGTACATATCGTATCAGCCCGCTTTCTGGCTCGTAAAGCAATTTTCAAAAACTCTCCTGGTCCCTTCAAAGCATTTGTGCTCGTAAATGCTGCAGAGATATTTACTGAACTTCTGGTCACTGTCAAATTTGCACCGGCTAAAATTACCCCTTTTAACACCATTACCGAATCGAATGCAGAAGTATCGAGATAAAACCCGAATGTTCCACTTTTAAGATTCGCACCATCGAGTGATGTAACAGCAACTGATATAACTTTTAGAGAATCAGACTGAATATTGGTGCTGTCACTTAAGAATGTAATGCTTTTCTTTGCCGGCGGCGCTTTCGACGTATCAGCAAACATTAATCCAAATCCATACCAACTTATCTGATCGCGACTCGGTGAGTTTTCTATGATCACGGTATCAATGCCACTTGATGCAACATCAAAGAGCGTCGGAATGATCATAGCGGAGTCCTTGACTCCCTTCACAGTATATCGCACCTGGAAAAGAATTGGATTTGTTGTATCAAGCATGTGGCTTGATAATACCTGCACACGATATTCATCCGGCGGTACAGCTGTTCCGTGAGTGAAATCAGCATTTGCTGATGCAGTTCCATCAAAGAAGCCAGACTGCTTATCCATCGGAACCGGCTGTATCTTCGTATTCTCGAAGATAAACCGGCAATCAAATCCATTGAAATTAACAGGCGATCTGCCTACTTCAAGTTTGTAGTAAACATTTAGCACCGTATCAACAGTAGTTGACTTGACGATTGCAGTTTGAAACCGAATTCGCAAAATATTTCTTTTTTGCGCGGCTTCACCCGTTACTGATATAAAAAAAATGAGCAGAAGAACCGCGATACTAAAAATCAGACGGTTATTCTTATTCACTGTCATTTGTCAAAGAACAATTTTCGATCCTCGGCAGACTCTTTGTCTGCCGAGGATATGAAAGAAAATTATCTGGCTACCTGCATCTTTATGGTCTGCATATTCTCACCGGCTGTAAGCTGGTAGTAATAAGCGCCTGAAGCAACTAAGCTGCCTGTGTTATCACGGCCATCCCAGTTGATCTGGTTAGCGCCGATAGCAAAGGTCTGTCCACTCGTAAGTGAGCGAACTTCTTTACCGAGCATATCAAAGATACGAACGCTGACATTCTCAGCCTGTGCAAGAGTAAAGCGAATCGTTGTTACTCCGGATGTTGAAATAACAAATGGGTTCGGCATATTCTGCTCAACAGCAAAGCCATTTATGTTTGTCGTACCGGCAACTGCCGCTGCAAGAGTCGAACGTGAAGAGCTATAAGGCTCATCATTTATCGAAACATTGGTGATCGCAAAATCACTTGGTACATTTGTGGCTACGTTGAACTCAAGATATCCTAAGACATCTCCATCAGCAAAGACGCCGCTGGCAGCCATAACGACCTTGCCGTTTTTAGCATTAGCCTGCATCATTACTTTCGGATCTGAATGAGTGCCGATAAATTGCATTGTTGCAGTATTCAAACTTGCGACATTCATTTCTACACCGAGCGGTCCGTTCACAGTGCCGTGCAGAACGAGCGGAACAAGAACTGTATTGCCTTTGAGCTTGATAGACTTTGTATCTGCAGTAATACCGGAAATGCTGGTATTATTGCCTGCTGTTTCCTTCCAAGACGGAACCGGCAATGGCTGAGGCCATGGCAGGAACGGAAGTTTAGCTGCAAGATACATGAGAATGTATGCTGCATCATACGATGTAACTCTGTAGAAGAAAAATCCGGGGTAGGCTGGATTTGTATAGCGTCCATTATGATTTGCATCACCATGGAATGCGTTTCTTCCTTCCAAGCTATCCATTGCAGGATAAGCCTGAGCAACTGATTTCAAAATAGTATCAGCATCATTAAGCGTTACAAAAAGATTTTGATTCTGTCTTACATTCGCCGGAGCATTCGGATCGAGCTGGGTGAGATCAGCATCTCCATCACCCCATTGTGACAACGTACCACGTCCGATAGGTTTGAAGGTGATTACACGGCCAGGCAAACATGATGCCGGTGGCCAGCAAGTTGTAAGCGAATCAATATTGGTACGAAGCGGAAGTCCGCCATTGGTCGATGATTGGAATAACGCATTGATATGCGATAAGCCAACACTGTCTTCAATACCAACGGTGCTGCCCTGTGTTTTTACAGTGCCGGAGCTGCCAATAGGTCCGTAGTGGAATTCTATAGTTACGCGACGATCAGGAACGCTTAGATCGTTCGCCAATGCGTTTTCGATCAGCTTTACCTGAAATGAAGCGATAGAAGTAGGGTTCGCTTTATCATTAATGTTCAAATCTTTCCATTCCATAATGAACGTGTGCAAGAATGATCCTGGAGCTGCATTTAAGTTTGGATCAGGCACAGCAATCGTTGTATATTGGATCTTCGAAGGCACGTACCCTTGCGGAACATCGGAAAATGAGCGATAGAAGTGATCACCAAAGAATGGTGCGATCGTATTATTCGGGCGGTTAGGCAGGAATAAAAAATATTTATCGTTAGTGATCGTCGGTATCGGATGACCTTCTACACGTCCGGCAGACATCCAGCCATTAACACAGACATTAACCGTGCTATAGAGGTTTCCGTTATAATCATAGTTAAAACCCGTAGGAATATCAACCGCAACGCCATCGTCGCGATCTATCGATCCGGTAAAGTTATTAAATGCCGCATCCGAGATCACTGTTGCTACAGGAAGCGGATTATAGAATTGATTAGTGATGAATACATCGTATGCTGCCCATATCTGAGCATGCAGCGTTGTAGCACCCATAATCATTGTGAGAGCTAATACGCTCGTACTGAAAAGAAATCGTTGAAAGAGTTTCATAAGTATATTCTCCTACAGAGAGTTGAAACTGAAATATGTCGTTAAAAAAAATTTGTGTTTGCAGTAGCAATTCGGAGCGGCGGGTTTACCACCGCTCCGAAGCGCATAAGATATTATTTGTTCAATGTCATCTTGATGGTCTGAGCGAAATCGCCTGCTGTCATCTTGCAGATATACGAACCGCTCGGCATTACGTTACCATGAGCATCCGTACCATCCCATACGATCGGCCATTGACCAGCTTCAAGCTGTTCGTTGACAACCGTTCTGACAAGCGAACCCTTCACGTCAAAGATATCGATCCTTACATTCGAACGTTCTGCAACGCTGAAGTTAATTCTCGTCGAAGTTGACAAGTTAAACGGATTCGGATAATTCTGCTCCAAAGCGAACTTCGAAGTAGGAGCATCCGTAACAGCTGATTTCGGTGGTACGAAGATGATGCGAGCGCCTTTCTGGGCGACGTCAAAGATCTCCAAACACATCGAATCGCTACCAATCTTTAACAGCGTATAGCTTGCGTTATTGATCGGTCCGGCACCGGCTTTTGCTCCCGTTGTCGTGTTATTCATCAAGATCGAGAACTCACTTGGATTCGACTCATGTACAAGGTAGAAATTACCTTTGAATGTGCCGGTTGTATCCAAACAGCTAGGTCTCCAGCAGATCAAGATCGGGTAGAGGTATGCTCCGTTATCCGATCCCGCATTAAAGCGGATCTGCCATGTTACTGTACTGTATTGGTTGGTATCCAAACGGATATCAAGGAGCGATCCTTTGAGCGATCCTCCAACTGGAAGCTCCCAACGTGCATCAAAGGTTGATGCATACGGCTGAGGCGGGATTTCGAATTCGCAATAGCGAGTATCGAGTGAATCCGTACCAAAGCGTCCGGCGCCGAAGCAGAGTCTCTGCAGATCGACATTCGGATGTGTTGCCGTAAGTTTATTCGAAACGGTGACCGCACATTCAAATGTCGGAATATCTCCAACATAGACTCTGTACGTCAACGTATCCAAATTACCCGGATCATAGCTGCCATCAGTAACAGCGAGCTGAATGATCTGTGCAGGTGGATTTGGCTGTCCAAAGAACGTATTATCGAAGTTGAACTTACCGCAGATCTGCACCCATGCAGTATCATTCGTAAGAACTTTAGAAGTTGTATCATGCGTCTTGCCTTTCACGATCACCGGTTTAACTGACCAGTCTGCACCGGTCGGCTGAACGAGGAAGAAGTGAAGCGAATCAGCACACATCATACGCGTCAGATCTTTATCAACGATAGCGATCGAATCACAGAACTGTGTCTTGTTCTGAACGCATATTGTTCTCGGTCCGCGCGTGAAATGCGGTGGATGGTTTGTCGAATCGACATTGAGTGGAATAGATTTCCAATCAGCAAGTCCGCACTGGTCTTCAACAACTACAAGGATCATATCCGGTCCGCCACATTCAGGGTTATTAACTGAATGCGGTGCATCATTCTGACCCGGTGTACCTGAAAGAACACCAGAGATCGGATTGATCTGTATCCAAAGCGGAGTCGTTCCGATAAGTGTTGTCTTACCAGCTTTATAACGATTATCTTTATAGATATCTTCTGTCGATCCCTTATAGACTAAGTGGAATGTATGATTATCACCAAAGTTCGGATCGGTGAAGTCAATACGATTTACGACAACAAGATTCTTCGAATTCAAGCTGTAGTCAAAGTCTTCCTTAGCATGCGGAAGAACATTTGTGGTGATCTTCGGCGCAACGTTGATCGATGCATGCCAACGCAGCGTTGATAATCCCGCATGTCCGTCATCAGCCTGTACAGCGACAATGGTGTCAAGCGAAAGTTCGCCATTAACCTGAGGAGTCGGTGTAAGAATCTGATAAGCAGTAGCTGAATCAATGTCAACGTGAATGATACCCTTAGTCTTGAACGCTGATGATCCGACTGCTGCAGTTAACCACTGTGGTACAACCAAGCCTTTATAGGCTGTGCGTCCATAACGGAAATCCCATGCAAGCGAATGATCACCATGAGTACGTAAGCTTACGGAATCTGTGTAAGCAGCCACTGTAGAATCTTCCAATTCATCATCCGTATTGATATCAAAATCAAAACGAAGTCTGTCTGTCAAGTTCGCAGTACCATTACAGCCTGCTGCAACTGAATCCAAGAAGCGAGGAAGGCTGTCTTGCACATAGATACGGAAATCGTATGTACGTGAAGTGCGACGGATACAAATCGTATCTGTAAGGAATCCTTCCGGACAATTAAAGAATGGCGGATAGATCCAATGTGAAAGATGCAAGCTATCAGGTCCAAGTCCCAAAATAGGATGATTAGACGGAACGGCAGGGTCGATCAAGCCATGCTCTGAGAAATAGTTCGGTGGGAAGTTCGTCATTACGACATGAACCGGTTCACCGCCCGGCACAACGTCGGGGTTGTGCGGAGTTCCGAAGAGTTGAACGTAACCATTCGATCCAGCAGTAGGATTGACATTACGAACTGTATCACGACTGATCCACCAAGGTAATCTGAAATTCACTGAATCCATATTTGCGAACGAGAGTGAGAAGTCAAGCATCGTATAGTATGGATCAAAGAGCCAACGTGGATCATAGAAATTATTAACATCATAGCCGCCGATACGGATCAGAACCTGGTTAGGTGTCTGAGTCGGAGAGAACGGCACATAAACATTATCCTCATGAAGGAACAGGCGATTCGGATTAACCGAATCGTTCTGCAATTTCGGAATATCACTGACAAAGAACGGAGGCAGAACATCACCGATCACGAACGAAAGTCCGCGGGTCTTAGCGCCTGCAAATCCATACTTCCACAACTGAGTACGGCTGAAAACGTCGATCACGTCGCCCGGTCTAACCGGAAGCGTATGATAGTTTTCACCAGCATACCATGTGGTAGGATGCGTATTCGTTGTTTGGTTATAGAAGCAGACAGAATCTGCAGCAAGACTGTTCGTGATATTAGTTGAATCTAAGTTATAAGCACGTCCACCCAGGGCTGCGCTATCCTCAAGTTTTGCAGCGCGAGCTATCTCGAAATAGGTGTTATCCGCAGGGCGAATAAGGGACGGGCTCCAGAAAACGCGAGCGCGCTGAGCAGGATGACGCTGAGCAACTGTGGAATCCGGTACGAAATCCAAACGTCCCTTATATGGGAATGTTGCCGTATCAGAGCCATTACGTCTGCCGTCTTGTGTTTCTTCTTTAAGATTCACGCGGACAAACTCCTGCGTTGTCTCATTGAAGACAAATACGGTCGTATAATTACGTGCGCATTTATCACGATTGAAATCATTTGTATCGATATCCGCAGATAAGAAAAGCGGATAGCCGATCGGATGCGGTCCCGTGAATTCGATCTGGAACTGCATGATCTTATTCAGATATACAGGATCTTTTTCGAAGATATCACGAGTCCAACGGTGTAAACCTTTGCGTCCTTTTGAAGCCAATCCGATATCTGTTGGCAAGCCAAGCGAGAATGCTTCGCTGATAGCCAAACGACGATTGCTGTAATCAGCAGTCTTAATATCTAAGCCTCTATCAAAAATATCATAAACACGTCCTTCGAAAAGAAGGGTATCAGGCACAGTACCGATCGGCGTATAAGAATACGGCGTTGACAGTACACGATTTGCCTCATAAACGTTTTTGAAGCAACCTGCAGTGTAGTAATCAATAAAGAACGTACGCTGAATTGCACCGATAGGCTTTGTCGGAAGCTGCGTGATAAGATCCGGTCCTGTTTCACCCCAGAAATTGCCGCGCAATGTATCTACACCACCAAAACCATGAATTCCATCAGGCAAGCGTAAGATATAACGTGCTACGTTATCATAGATCGCATTACCACGAGAGTTCGACTCATACTGTGGCTGCGGTCCTTCAAAATCTCCCCAAATCGTTGCACCAGCGTTCGGATCACCAGGATTATTCATATCCGGCTTTTCAAGATCAACCGTTGCATTATGACGACTTGTTGCAAAGTTATTCGCGATAAGCGTTTGGTTCGCATTTAAATTCAATCGGTAGTTATCCGAATGGATAGCTGAACCTGAGAAAGCCTGATTCATTTCAAAGCGAGCACGGCTTAGGATAAGCGTATCAAGAGCTCCGCCAAAAAGGCTTACGCTATTATTAATATTTACGTAGAGCGCACCGCCGCGTCCGTTCTTATTCAATAAAAGTATTGAATCTGTAGGAGAAGCGAATGTTGTCCAGTTCTGACAGAAACGAGTCAACTCACGAGGATCAAACGGCATCGGAATAACGATGTTGTTGATCGTAGCAGTTGCAGTCGCGCCTGACCCATTGCCTCCGCTCAAAACTACTGTCGGAGCAGAAGTGTAGCCCAAGCCATTCGAAATCATCGTGATGCTTGAGACAAAACCATTCGGTCCAGGGTTCGCGATATTTGCAATCGCAGAAGCACCAGAACCGCCACCACCAAGAATGCTCACAGAAGGAGCACTCGTGTAGCCAATGCCGGGAGTCGTAACAGCGATACTAATGACGCTGTTAAGATTGGCAGGGTTCAAAGCATTAAACTGGTTCTCAACCATGAAACGATTATATGAACCGCTGATAGGTCCGCTTGCACCCATATTAAGATACACAGCGCCACCGTTACCGTTAACAGTATAGTTGCGAGCATACTCAACTGCAAAACAGCTATCACGCGTACCCAAGAACTCAGCACCACCACCTAATACGAGTTGTTCGTATGCAGGACGATTAATGCGCGAATCAAGTGGGTTTACAAAATTTCCTAAGTGCCAAGCACGGCGAATCTGATAATCAGGATTTGCATTCGGATTCAAATAAATACTACCGCCGGCTATACCTGCAGCATTATTAAAGAATCGCACACGCAATTCCACAGAATCCCAACGCATCGGGAAATTTGTTTGCGGAGAAAGGTATCCTGTTATGTATGTATACCAATTCTGAAAAATAGCGCCGCCCTCATAGTATGCAGTGTTACTTAAGAACTGTATGACACCTGAATCGCGAACTAAAGGATTTGCCTGAACGATATTATCTCCGTCAATATTAAGCGAAGGTCCGTTCGTAGTTAATGATCCGTTTGCCTGCCAATCTGAGTAGATCGCACCGCCTAAGCCGGCAACGTTACCGACGAAACTTCCGCGGTGAAGAACTGAAAGTCCAGGATTACGAGAAGTTGGAGCCGGTGGCGGCAACCATGATGGATCGGCTGAAAGCTTGCTTACGTAGATAGCACCGCCGCGCATGTTTTGATCACCTGAGCCAGCAATAGCACTATCGGTATAGCATCCGATAAGAGCAGTGGTTAAAGCACTATAATTACCTACATAGATAGCTCCACCGTATGCCTGTTGGGTTATTGTACCCGAAGAATTTGCTGGGTTATTAACTGTGCATCGTTCGAAATGCATCGTATCGAGAAAATTCGGAAGATTCGACGGGATGCCCATCCGGTAAATATTACTATCGGTATATCCAAGGAAGCCGCTTCTAAAGTTAGCAGTCGTCGCGTTATTGTTACGCGCAGAGATATAGATAGCACCGCCATACGCACCGGTATCAGGCCACAAATTATGACTGTTCGGCGTAACATTCTCGTTGAAAACACGGGTATCGCGGACAAGCAGTCTGCGTACCTGATGGTTTACAAGAGCAATACGTCCGTCATCATTTGGGAAGTAAGAGCTGAGTGGAGCCTGCAAGAAAGCAAATGCACCACCTTTATAAATTGCCTGACAGCTATCAACGATAACATCATAAAGCCATGTCTTCTGTGAGAAGGTCGTCATGACGCCACCCGTTCCGTTTGAAGCTTGCATAAGCGCCAAAGAGTTAGAGAGCTGTGGATCTCCGGGAAGATCTACGTGACCGTAATAAAGCTGATTATCGATCGACTCTTTCTTTCTGAAATACGCGAAACGAACGTTCGCGAAGAATACAGAGTCAGCGCCCGGCATAACGACGATATGTCCCCACTCATAGGACTTACTATTGACGTTAACTCCCCGGATCTGAATCCTTGTTTGTAAAATATTTGGATTGCTCCTATCAAAGCCATTGGCTATGATCTTACCGCCGACAGAATCGACGATACGTCCGCTCTGCAGGAAGTGAACTTCCGCACCCGGCTGGATGATGAGCTTACCGGAAATACTGAAATTTCCGGAGATACGATAGATCGTATCGGTTTGTGTATTGTTCGGCGTACGCGAGTAAAATGTCCTCGTATTACCTGTAAGCAGGTAACCGCTGACATCTACAATGAATTGCGCCTTCGCTTCCTGGGCAACACCCACGAATGCGAGAGAGATTAAAAGTGCGATCAAGAAACGCTGCATATTGCCTCCGTTAGTAAATAAAGTACGGAATGATGAAAAAATCTTTTCGCCGCTCGCTGGTGCGGGCATGCTGTTCGTATTTGGTGGTAGTAACTGCTTCATATTTGTGATAGCGTTCGTTATTTCTCTGATTTAGTAAAAGTTTGCTGTCCTCTACTCGCCTTATGAGAATCGCTTACGCGACTCTTTCTCTGTATAAAAAATTTCAAATGAACATACCGGCATTTCTGCCGGATGGTCTGTCGCGCCGAATAAAGTCCGGCAAATATACGAAAATTTTAGAGGATGACGCCCATTTTCAATAATTCGCGCTTTGCAGCGTCATCGAATTGCGTCCCAGGATAGTCCTCCAACATCTTGCGATAAATCTTTATCGCTTCCTCTTTTTTGCCCGCCTGCCCATAATTTCTTGCAGCTGCAAGAGTATAGTCGGCGTTCATAGGGTTGATCTTCTCAATAGAAGCCGCACGTACGAATAACTTCGCTGCCTCCTCTTTGTTACCCTTATCTTCAAAAATAGTTGCTTTTCCTGATTCGACTGCCGCTTTTAAGAGCGATCCATCTTCGGAAGCATCATCAAATGCCTGCATGGCACTATCGAGCTTCCCTAAATAATAGTAAGAATTGCCAAGATAGAGTTTAGCAATTTGTCCGGCATGGGTTGATCCATACTCCGAAGCAATCTCTTTTAATCCGCGAAGCGGCTCGTTCTGCAATTTTTGTTTAGCATCGCCATCAATGGCTTTGCGCCATTCGCCCTGCTGGTATAATCCAACAACCCGCGAAAGCATGATCTCTGCACGTTCGCTATTCTCGGCTTGTTTTGAATGCCAGATAAAGAAACCTGCGATAAGAGCAATAACTACAACGCCTGCACCAATAGCCTTCGAAGAATTATCTTTTACCCAACTCGAAGTTTTGTGATACGTAACAAGAAGCTCTTCCGATTGGGAAAGCTTCTCTTGGGGCGCAACACTCTCAGTAAGTTTCTTTTGTGAACGAATCATTATGACAAATACTCTTGCAGTAGTGAAAATGGTTGTGAGTGCGCCCGGAAGGACTTGAACCCTCAACCTTTGGAACCGGAATCCAACGTTCTATCCAGTTGAACTACGGGCGCCGATGCGAAAAACTCGTTTTTTCGCCTAAAATCGGCACTGAACGAGTATATTTATACAAATATACGCTATTTGGGCTCCAAATTTCTCAAAACTGTGCCTCTAATAAACTACGACAAACCCATTTTGTTACACCCAATGTGAAATAAAAGCTTTAAAAACTTAGGATTTTAATAAAAAAGCGGTTTTACTTCCCCCAATCCAAAACTTCCAGCCTGACTCTTACTAATCCCATCTTATCCAATCCGATCACTTTTGCTGCTCCATACGATAGATCAATAATTCTTTCCGGCTTGACGGGACCCCTGTCATTGACGCGGACTTCGACCTGATCGCCGTTTTTAAGATTTGTAACTCTGAGGACTGTGCCAAATGGAAGCGTTCTATGTGCAGCGGTAAGATCATCTTTATGAAATATCTCGCCGCTTGAAGTTTTTCTGCCATCAAATTCTTTTCCATAAAAGGATGCAAGACCTTCTTGAGTAGCAGCAGCTTTTAGGACCGGAGAGCCGCAGCCCTGAAAAATACATAAGGCACATAGGACGGATATGACATATATTAAATTAAAGGTAGCTTTTTGGGGATACATGTTTTTTTAATATCACAAATACTCAGTCCGGTTATTTCTCTTCAAGTAATCGACGACGTCCTTTACCGATTGTGCACTCTCGCGGTTAGTAATAAGTATTGCATCACCGGAATGGACAACAATAAGATCGGTTACGCCGCTAAGAATGATCATCTCGTCTGATTTTGAAAGCGCTAAACATCCTTTTGAGTTGCGAGCAATAATATTCTTACCCGGTTCAATAACATTATTATTCATATCTTTTTCTGCCAACCGCCAGACTTCATCCCAACTTCCGACATCGCTCCAACCTAATGCTCCGGCACGAAGCACGTATACATTTTTCGCTCGTTCCATCACACCATAGTCAATGGAGACTCCGCGTATCTTGCTATATGCATCGGCGAGTTTTGTATCGAAATCTCTACTTCCCGGTTGAGGCAATCCTCTCAAGTGTTCGAGGATGTCTTTCGTATGCTCTTGAAGAGCTGCTAAAATTGCACTCACCTTCCAGATGAACATTCCGCTATTCCATAAGAAATCTCCGGATTCAAGGAAGAGCTTTGCTGTTTCTCTATCAGGTTTCTCGGCAAATCGCTTGACGCGGAATATGTCACGCAGTTCAAACTCGCTGATATTCGGCAATTCATTATGCGAAGGAAGCTGTTCTTCATCAAGCTGTAAATATCCATAACCCGTTTCAGGGCGCGTCGGGTGAATGCCGAGCGTGATAAGTCCACCGGTGGCTAATGCAAGACGAACTCCTTTATCAATAATTCTCGTAAACTCATCTTCATTTTTTATCAGATGATCTGCAGGAAGAACGATCATTACTGCGTTATCCCCATAACGCTCGCGCAAAATATTTGCAGCAAGAGCAATACACGGTGCAGTATTTCTTCCAAGCGGTTCTGCAATAATATTTTTTTCAGAGATTGAACCGGCATGACGGCGAAGAAGATCGAGATGACTACGGTTTGTTATGATAAGCGTATCTTCAGCAGAAGAGAATTTGGAAACTCTCTTAAGTGTCTCTTCCAAGAGTGTATTACCCTTTGTAACAACTTCCAGAAGCTGTTTCGGTCGTGCCTCGCGGCTTTCAGGCCAAAAGCGTGTTCCAACACCGCCTGCCATGATCACCGGACAAATTTTTATTTCATTCATGAATAATTCTTGGTACTCGTGCTGTAATATTGGTTAATATTTCATAAGGAATCGTCCCGATCTTTTTTGCCAATGCTGAAGCATTAATCTCCGGTATTTTCGAAGAGATCAAAACCACTTCATCGCCGATACGGATATCATCATCTCCCGTTTCGATCATGATCTGATCCATGCAGATCGTCCCACGAACAGGAAACAATTTTCCATTAATGCTTGCCGAAATATTATTTGTTAAAAGTCTCGGATACCCATCACCATATCCTGCCGGAACAGTTACAATGGTCGTCTCATTTGGAGAATGCCAGCGGTGATTATAACTAATGCCTTCTCCGGCTTGAATCCGCTTTGTGAAAACCACAGAGCTGACAAGTTCAAGAACAGGCTTTAGATCTTTACTAAACGCCTGATCAAGTTCTGAACTTGGCGGATAGCCATAAAGCATTATTCCCGGGCGTACCATATCGAAACTACTCGTCGCGGAATTCTGCAAGATCGCTCCCGAATTTGCAGCATGGGCAAAAGGTACAGAAATTCCTGAATTGCGAATTGCAGAAACAACTTCTGTAAAAACCTTTAGTTGCTTTGTAAAATAGGATCGGTCAAGTTCGTCACTTGTTGCAAAATGTGTTGAGATGCCGCAGAACTGAATGGATTCAGAATAGCCGGCTATTGCTTTCGCAAATTCCATAGCCTCAGAAGGCTCAACTCCTATACGCCTCATTCCAGTATCAACTTTTAAATGGACCCTGGCTTTTTTACCTGATGCAGAAGCTGCGGCGGCTATTGATTCAAGTTGGTGAGATTCCGAAAGAGTGAATTCCAGATCATGCTCAATAAACGTATTGATCTCATCATCAAGAGCGGTAGTCAGAACAAGGATAGGAAGTGATGTTAACTTTCGAAGTGCAATTCCTTCTTCCTCTGTAGCAACACCAAAATACCCGACTTCACCGCTATCGATTGATGCTTTGGCAATTATCTCCAGGCCGTGACCATAGGCATTTGCTTTTACGACAGCCATAATAATCGGCTTCCTGCCGATTCTGATGCGAACGTAGCGGAGATTATGAAGAAAATTCTCTTGTAAGATCAGCGCACGTGTCGGGCGCATGGATTAATAATAAATTTGAGAAGCGTTCATCCTGAGCAGAGCAAAGGATGATACATTGGAAATTCGCGGTTTAAAACAAACTACTCAGTCTTTAGTTTATCGGTTATCAAGTCTTTTTTGTGCTTCAGAAATATATATTTTTATTTTTTCGCTTGGATTTTGATTTTTCCTGCCGAGTTCAATAACTTTTTCATAAGCATTGTCGGCATCAAAAGGCTTTGACTGTGAACGGAAATAATCTCCAAGCATGGAGTACATCATGATGCGGTCGCTATCCTCGGCAACATGGATCCGGATTGTTTCAACTGCCTTTATATAATTATTACGGTGGAGATATGCAAACATTAAACTCGTTGTCACTTCCAGATTGTACGGATCGCTTTCTAAATATTTTTCCCAATATTTTGCAGCGCTCTTATATTCATCCATCATTGCAAGTGTAGCAGCCATCTGCTCCAGACGGGCAGG
>JANYLL010000240.1 GCA_025357895.1 Ignavibacteriota bacterium | reverse complement strand
GCAATATCTTCCGAACTTTTTTCAGTTTACAAAAACTTTTTGGTGGTTCGCTAATGAAATGAAACCGCAATTTACATTTCTTCTTATTTTTCTATCCTTGCCTGTCTTGACTCGAACCGATCTGTTTCTATGAAAGGTTAGATAAGTATGATAGTCAAATCACATTACATCCGATCCTGTAATTGTTCGAAGAACACCTGCCTTCACGTGGACTTGCGTTCCTTAAACTTATCTGCTCTGCAAGTACTAGTCTGTGATTAATTGGGATGCAATTTTACCCACAGTATAAAATTTAAAAAACTCTGTGATTCTATACTCTCATGATTTATCGTCTAGGGTATGGTTTGCTGTTGTAAAACATTCAACAGTTCGCATATGATAAGATTTATTTTGCAAAAGTAATTCGTTCTTCAAGCAATTGATTCTTCATTTTTCGTATCTTTGCCTTCAGAACTTTAACACTTCATGGGAGAAATCTTACAACAGCTTGTTAACGGACTATCGCTTGGCGCAATTTATGCGCTGATCGCGCTTGGCTATACGATGATCTATGGCGTGCTGCGCTTTATTAATTTTGCGCATGGCGACGTCTTTATGGTGGGCTCCTTCGTGGCGTATTATACGGCGTCTGCCGTCAGCAAATTTTTTCCTGTCGGCTCCGTTCCGGCTGCGATCATTATCTTTTTAGTCTCGATGGTTTTCTGCGCTGTGCTCGGTGCGACGATCGAATTTCTCGCTTACCGTCCGCTGCGCATACGTCCGAAACTGACGGTGCTGATCACGGCTATCGGTGTTTCGCTATTCTTAGAATATCTTTCGCAGCTTCTCTTCGGTCCCACTCCGCGCGGCTTTCCGGAGATCATTTCCTCGGCGCCGTTCTTTAAGTCGAAGCTTGTTGTGATCAATACGGTGCAGATGGTTGTGATCATCACATCTATTTCGCTGATGCTGATCCTGCGAATCGTAGTAATGAAAACAAAAATAGGAACTGCCATGCGCGCTGTCAGTTATAACCAGCAGGCAGCAAGTTTGATGGGAATAAATATTTCAAGCGTTATTACGTTTACGTTCATGATCGGCTCTGCTCTGGCTGCAGCGGGCGGAGTGCTCTATGGCGCGCAATATCCGAGCATCGATCCGCTGATGGGTATTATGCCGGGGCTTAAAGCATTCGTATCGGCAGTGCTTGGCGGAATCGGAAATATCCCTGGCGCAGCGATCGGCGGACTTATTATTGGAACGGTCGAGACATTCGTCGCCGGTACGTTTCTCTCTACCTACCGCGATGCCATCGTCTTTGCCATTCTGATCGGAATCCTGATCTTCAAGCCAAGTGGCATTATGGGAAAATACGAAGCGGAGAAAGTGTGACCGGGATTAATGGGATTTTTAAAGGATTTTTTGGGATTTTAATAATTATCATTTCGAACGGATTTCCTTGTGCGAAGGTTAAATAGTAATGACCACTCAATCAACCAATATCATATCCGATCCGGAAATTCTCGGCGGTACGCCTGTTTTTGCCGGGACGCGCGTGCCGGTGAAGACCCTTTTTGATTATTTGGAAGATGATTATTCTCTGAGAGAATTTTTGGAATATTTTCCGACAGTTCATCGCGAACTGGCATTAGCCGTTCTTGAAGAAGCAGAGCATAGTTTTGTAACTTCTTCTTCCCATGAAAATATTGCTTGATGAATGTGTGCCGAAACCATTTTTGCAGTCCTTGTAACTCGAACCGATTTGTTTCTGTGTGGGTTAATTAGTCATGATCACTCAATCACATTATATCACTTCTGACCCTGAGATCCTCGGAGGCACTCCTGCTTTTGCCGGGACGCGCGTCCCTTTTTCTTATCTAATGGAATACCTTGAGCGTGGCTCAACAACTCAGCAATTTGTCGCCGATTACCCTTCTGTAACCCTTGAGCAGGCAGCAAAAGCATTGGAAGAAGCTTCAGCCGTCGTAGAAGATTTTGTTCATGCGCATACTGCTTGATGAATGTGTTCATGGTGAGCTTAAGAAGAATTTAACTTCTTCATCAGTAAAGACCGTACCTGAAATGAAGTGGCGTGGCATTAAAAATGGCGATCTGCTTCTCTTAGCTTCCGAAAACTTTGATGTATTTATTACCTCCGATAAAAATATTGAGTATCAGCAATATAACAAAACTCTTCCGTTGCCCGTTATTATTATTGCAACAAAAGGAAATATGTGGCAAGATATCGAACCCATAATTCCTAAGATTGAATTGCTTCTCGAATCTGCGCTGAACAATGAATTCTATAGAGTAAAGTAAATTTCTCGTATTTTTGCTTTTCAGATGAAACCGCAATTTACATTTCTTCTAATTTTTGCAGTCCTTGTAGGACTCGCGCAATTAATGGGCGCGATGGATCAGTATTTCCTGACGGTGATCATTTTTATCGGCATTAATATTACCATGGCGACGAGTTTGAATCTGATCAACGGATTTACCGGTCAGTTCTCGCTTGGTCATGCAGGGTTCATGGGAGTTGGGGCGTATATCTCCGCGATCATCTCTACATATTTAACAACTCATGGTATGTCACCTGATGGCGCATCGGGAGTTATTGTGCTCGGTGTTGCACTCCTCGGCGGCGGACTTTTTGCTGCACTGACAGGGCTTGCCGTCGGCATTCCAAGCTTGCGTCTTAAAGGCGATTATCTTGCTATCGTTACGCTCGGTTTTAATGAGATCATCCGCGTCATTATCCAAAATGTAGATTTTAAAATTCAGGGTACGCATTATGTTGGTGGAGCAAGAGGCTTTGCGGTTCCGCAACTTTCTTCCTTTTTATGGGTGTATGGAATTGCTCTCGTCGTAATTTATTTTGTGCAGAACGTGATAAACTCAACGTATGGCAGAGGCTTTCTTGCTGTGCGTGATGATGAGATCGCAGCCGAGGCGATGGGCATAAATACGACGCGCTTCAAAGTAAAAGCTTTTGTTATCGGTGCTTTTTTTGCAGGAATAGGCGGCGGACTTTTCGCGCACTACATTCAATACATCACTCCCGATAATTTTACATTCTTAAAATCCATTGAGATCGTCGTCATGGTGATCTTAGGCGGAATGGGTTCGACATACGGAGTGATCCTTGCTGTAATACTTTTGATGGTCTTGCCTGAATTCTTGCGTGAATTCTCCGAATATCGGATGCTTATCTACTCTCTCTTGCTTGTCATCTTGATGATCCTTCGTCCTCAGGGATTATTTGGCAATGCCTCAATTAAAAAACTTGTGGGAAAATGGAAACCCACGACAATACCAGATCGATAGAAGAGAATTATGGATAAATTATTTTCTCCCTGGCGAAGCAAATATATCGAGACATTTAAGGTAGGCTCAACTAAGGAGGAGCAATGTATTTTTTGTTCGGCTTTAGAAAACAAAAATGATAAAGAGCGGCTTGTTATTCATCGAGGAAAGCTTGCATTTGTCATTATGAATCTCTATCCGTATAATAGCGGACACATGATGATCGTGCCGAACAGGCATACAGCAGATTTCAACTCACTTACTTCTGAAGAAAACGCAGAATGTACTTCCCTTCTTCAGACTGCACAGAAAGCATTACTTGAGCTTTCCCATCCTCACGGATATAATATCGGCATGAATCTTGGGAAAGCCGGCGGCGCCGGTATTGACGACCACCTCCATTGGCATATCGTCCCGCGTTGGAATGGCGATACGAACTTTATGCCGGTTCTTGCCGATATTAAAATGGTCTCCGAAGATATGGACAGGCAATGGGAGCAGCTACAGGAGTTTTTTTCAAGGAATCTTGGAGCAGAGGCGTAACTTTTGGGGAGTCTCGCGGGTTATTAGATAGACAATTTTTAATCTTACGC
>JANYLL010000195.1 GCA_025357895.1 Ignavibacteriota bacterium | reverse complement strand
AAGAGTCCGCCCCACTATACACCCACCCTCACCTAACAGGTCATTTCTTCATCCCCATTTAATTATTTTCACTCTGAATCCGTTCTAATGTAGCGCAGGCGTCTTGTCTGCTTTTAAAAGCGGGCACGAAGCCTGCGTTACAAATAAATTTGAATGGATTACTTCGTCCAAAGACGTTTTTTTTCTTGCATAATTTTCTTTTTCCTTACTGCGAATATTGGCTTCGCACAACTTCCTGCGCGCCGTTTAATTAATCAGCCCCAGGTGCAGTATACGAATCGGGTAAAGTCTGCTCTGGCAAAACCGAAGGTCAGATCCCTTCAAAAAAAAATCCCTGTCAAAGTATTTGGCAGCACTACTGCCTCGGGATTTCTTAAATATCAGACTACAACTTCGGGAAATAAAACAAAAATATCTTTTGATATAGAATTAGGTGAGCCGTTATTTGTGAAGTCAAAGGATAACGTGGCAGATGCCGGAGGAAAGCAATTCGGCGAGTTGGCATGGTCAAATCTGGTTCTTGATAAACTTCCCAATGGCATAGCCTATTCAACGATTGCGAAATCCGGCGAACCTGAGATTCCGGCTATTTCAGTTATGATCGCTGTTCCCGAAGATGCTGTAAATATCTCTCCTTTCGTCCAGCGAACGGACACGAAATCACTTACAAATGTTTTTCTCTTACCTAAAGCTGATTCCAAAAGTCTGCGAACGTATTTACCGAAAAACTACCTTTCGTCATTAAATATAACTCCACTTCTTTCTGCTCCGGCAAAGATCAGAACGATGCGATTAGTATCATTAACTATACCCCTTGCAGAGTTCAACGCTTCGAATGGTTCGGTAAAAGCAAAGAAAAAATTTTCATGTGGAGTTACTTTCGATATCCCTTCGGGTATGGTGACATCGGCAAAAACTAATGCCGACCCTGTTTTCGAGAAAATGTATTCTTTGCTTGCTGCTAATTCATCTGATATCAACCATTTTCGCACGCCATTCCATAGTCATTCGGCAAACAATAAAGTACAAACGACAAGTGTTCAGCCTACATTTGATAGATCTATCACGAATTGGATCGATCCCAATTCACCATATATCAAACTCGCTGCTACACGAACAGGCTTATATCGTGTCACCCAACAGGAAATATTTTCGCGGAGCGGATTTGATATTTCATCCTGGAGGCAATCTGAAGTTCGCATATTAAATAAAGGTAGAGAGGTTCCGATTTGGATCGATAGTACATCCGACGGAAGAATCAATGCCATAGAATATTACGGTGAACGTCTTCCGGGTTATCCCGGAGAGTATCTGAATTGGGATTCGGATTCCAATGCGTATTGGTTAACCAACAGTAGGAAATTCCAAACTGCGCCGCGGCGATATTTTGATAAAGTTGTTAGCGGAAATCCATCACTGACTATTTCCGAAGGAAATATTACGCTTCATCATGAGCAGGATAATTTTTATTATGGAGGTGATGCAGGTAGTGATGATTCGACTCTTCATCGCTGCGAATGGGTACCGGGTGAACGATTTGTATGGCAGTACCTTCCTAATAGGCATTACAATGATGATGTTCTGCAAGCCTCCGATACATTCAAGATCTCATCACTTCCTGCTGATGTATCAGGGAAGTTCGCACAGATCGTTGTTTTTTTACGCGGCGTTTCTACTTTTAATGGCGGTTCGGTAATTCACAGAGGATCGATCCTTATTAATGGAAATTCTATTTCTGATGTAAACTTTAATGATTTTAATGAATTGCGTGATACGATTTCATTTCCGTTATCGAAACTAAAAGTCGGTGCGAATTCATTTCAAGTAGTCTATAAGCAAGGCTCACAGAATCCGGATAAGTGGTATTTCGATTATTATTCTGTTTCGTTTCCATCATTACTTTCAGCGAGTACCGATACGGCAATTGCTCGAGGACAATGGAGTTTTACTCTCGTGCCTTCTCAATCCCAATTTAATATTTCCCTTCAAGCCACGGGTGAGATCGCTCATCTCTTTAATCTGACAGAGGAATCAAGACTCATTGGTAATGGAGGAGTTTTTAAGGATGCCGCTTCGGATACGGTAGTATATGCGGCAGCAACTTTAACAAGTTTCCTTCATCCTGATCGCATCGTAAATGCAACAGGAACATTCGCTGCAATGTTTGATACATCGCAAGGCGCAGATTATATTATTATTACACATCCTCTTTTTCTGGCTACTGCGCAAAAGTTAGCATCACGCCGCCAGTTAATGGGACTTCGAACAAAAGTTGTTACAACCGATGATGTTTTCAATGCTTTTAACTTTGGCTCGGATGAACCTTGGGCGCTCAGAAGATATTTACAATATGCATTTGATTTTTATGCCGGCGTTCCTCCATCGCTGGTTACTCTTTTTGGTGATGCAACTTGGGACCCGAAATTCGATCTCAATAATCCATTGCAGGAAGAGTCAGCGAAGACGATTCATCGCAGTTTCGTGCCTACATTTGGTGTTCCCAATAGTGATTATATTTTTTCGACGGTGGAAGGTACGGGCTTTAAGGATTCATCAAGTTTTGAAATGGTCATCACCCGCATACCTGTAGAATCGTTCGACGAAGGAGAAAATTATCTGAACAAGCTGCTTGAATACGAAGTATCGCCGCCTGCACCATGGAATAAAAATTTTACTTTTGTCGCCGGCGGTGATCCACCGATCCAGTGGGGAATATTATTAAATCTTGAACACGCTTTTGTCGGTGACTCAACGGCACCCGGAAATCAATACGGTGGATTGGGCAATCCTCCGATAAGCATTCATCCGACGTTTATTTGGCGTCATGATCTTGTGGATCAAATTGATATTTCTCAAATACCGGCAATTCAAGATGCCTTTACTGAAGGACAAGCGCTCGTATATTTCTTTGGTCATGGTGCGCCGAATATAACCGATGTTCAATTTCCCGATGTCGGAACGCTCCGAAACCGCGGGCTATACCCGGTGTTTATCGGCGTTGCATGTCGTACAGGAGCTTTTGCCGAACCGAATTTGATCTCGATGAACGAGTCCTTTGTCCGCGTGCCTGAAGCAGGTGCTATCCTTGCCTATGGAACAACGGGGTTCAGTGATGTAAATTATGATTTTAATATGTCGGCGCATCTGTTTAATTTTATGCGTGGTGATTCATCATTACGAATGCCTTCGACAGGTCCGCATAAGATCAATTTTCCGATGGCATTGACTGCTTCAAAATTTATCGAATCGGTAATAAGTCCCTGGACTGGGGGCTTCGGCCAGCATAACTCTCTTTATGAATATTCCATTTTAGGAGATGCGGCAATGGGTTTTGATCTTCGTCCGCAACCCGAATTTAATATCACTGCTTCTGATATTACGCTCACAGGAAAAGATGGTTTACCTCGTTCGGTTTTTTCTTTAAGTGATTCGGAAGTGGTAGTAAAAGCAACAGTACATAATTTTGGTTATGGAATTACAAGACCTGTGCATGTGCGCATTACTGACCTACAGCAGGGTAACAGGCCGATCATTTTGGTCGATACGATAGAAAAACTCGAAAATCTTGCAACCACCGGCGCAATAATTTCTCTGGATTCATTTGCTATCGGCACGAACACCCTGGATATCTTTGTGGATTATGATAACCAGTTTGCAGAGACAGATGAAAATGATAACGAAGCATCGGTAACATTTTTGGTTAACGGAAATTCAGGTACGCCGATCTATCCTCCGGAAGGAAGTAAATATTTCTGTGATATTGGCACGGATTCTGTAAATTTTATTTTACTTCTGCCCGCTAATAAATCTGGTGCCGCAACAACAATTGAATTGCAATTCGATACGACAAATGCTTTTAATACCTCGTTATTAAAAGATTTTTCCGGATTGCAAGGCTCAGGACTTTTCTTTCAAAGATCATTTGCACGAAGCGCACTACCGAATCCTTCGTCGCATGTTATATGGTGGCGATCAAGGATTACGTTGCCAAACGGAAAGCTATCGAATTGGCAGGTTCGAAGTCTTAATTTAGATGCACCGAAACCCTCAGGAGCGCGCTCGGCATTTTCTTATTCTACAGCTGATCAATTAGAAACAACGATCATTTCCGGTTTACAAGTTGATCGGACTGATGGAGCACTTTTTATACCGACAAATGATACTGTACATTATGAAGTAGATGCTCAAGGCAGCGCGAATACTAATGTTGTCGGCGGTACACCGGTAGGTCAAGTCTTTATTGACGGGAGACCCGTTTATCTTACGCCTTATCCCGGACATAATTTTAACGGTGTAGTTCTTTTGGAACTCACTGCAGATGGAAGCGGAATAGATTCGATCTTTGAATTCAATGTGCCTAATAACAATGACCCTGTACAAGGTGGGATTCTGGCAAATAACTTCGGATCTATTGTTGCCGGTTTTCCTGTCGGCAGACGCGCAATAGTGCTGAGTAATTTTCAGGGATTTATAGTAAATTTTGCATGCTCCGATACGGTGACGAATGCGCTTAAATCATTAGGCTCGGCGAACGGAATGTGTCCGATACAATTTTTCGGTTCGTATGCTCTCATAGGGAAGAAGGGGCTTGCACAAGGTGTCGCAAAAGAACAATTTGGAAATGGTGGGTTTCTCGGTGCCAAAGTTTATGATACGGTGTTAACAGCAGGCACATCCGGCTTCGCCCAAACTCCGCTTACTGCCGTTTCAACTAAATATGGAAAACTTCGATGGAATGCACAGAATCTCAATACAGGTTCTACGATAAAATTTACTGTGCTCGGTGTGCGGAAAAGTACAGGGGCAATTGATACGCTTCTGATTACTGATGCCTTATCAGGAACAACAGCAGATCTATCTGTCAATCCGGCAACATTCGATGATAAAATTTTCGTCCAGATGAATTTTACGCGCAATTCTTCTTCGACGGTAAGTCCGCGCTTGAATCTGATAGAACTTGAATACGATGCAGCACCGGAGTTTAACACTTCAGATAGCTTGATATCAGCGCTTCCTAAAATTGTGCTTGAAGGAAATCCTGTAGCGGTGACATATAAAATTCAAAATATTACTTGTATTGATGCACAGAATGTACCGGTGCAGCTTGTTCAGACCTTTCATGGTAACGCTGTTATTCTTGCCACCGACACTATTGCAAATTTTTTAGGGCATTCTTCCGTGATATTTTCTCACATCATTTTAACTCGTGGATTTCAGGGTGATATTTATCTCACTGCCACAGTTAATCCCGGTGGAGTATTGAATGAACAGCTTTTATTTAATAATTCGGCAAATACTGTTTATACCGTTGTGCATGACAGTACGAAGCCGAAGCTTGATCTCCTTTTTGATGGCAGGCATATTAATAGTGGTGATTTTGTATCGAGCAATGTTCAGATCGAGATCAGGCTTTCGACAAATAATCCGATACGCGTCACTGATTCTTCTTCGATATCCGGCGTGCTTCAGGCGCTTTTCGGCTCGAAGGGACCAATAAATTTTTCAGGGGCAGTAAAGAATGATAGTTTTACTACCAAGTTTACAACGCTTTCTTCAGGTATCATTCAGGCAACGCTCGATATTACACCTGTAAAAGGTTTGCAGCCGGGAAGATATTTATTTACGGCGATGGGACATGATGCAAATGATAATCGTGCCGATACGATAAGCGATGAATTTGTGATCTCAGCTACGAATGGGTTAGATCACGTAATGAACTACCCCAATCCCTTCAAGGATAAAACATGGTTCACATTTATTTTAAAGGCAGCTTCACAGGCAGATGTAAAAGTTGTAGTTTATACTGTTGCCGGAAGAAAAATACGAACACTTCATCTTGATCCCGCAAAACAACGTGCCGGACTGAACTCAATAGAATGGGACGGAAGAGATGATATTGGCAATGATGTTGCCAACGGCACCTATCTTTACCGTATAGTTCTCAATGGTACCAATGATGACGGCTCCTCGTCAAGCGATGCAACGACGGAGCGGGCAGTGAGATCGAGGTAGTGGCTAGTAGTCAAAGTTTGATAAAAACCAACTCAACACCTTCTTCGTCCTTCACGTCTTCAGGGATGATAGTGACTTGAACGCTAACTAAGATTGTTTGAATATCTGCTGAAATGCCCGTCAAACATTTAACATTGAAATGCAATGGAATTTGCTTGCCTATATACTGAGGCGGCGGCACATTAAGTCGGAAAGATAAAATGTCCGAAGTTATTATTCTAAAAGTTAGACGCTGGAGCAATTCCAGTAGTTCTTTTTCACCGTCCATTTTTTTATTAGCCATTTGTGCCCGTTCTCCTATAATCGAGATTCACGAAAGATTGAGCTGTTTGGTTACTCGCTGTTCCAATGTTTGTTTGTTGTCCATGCCAATTTGCATTTGGTAAGATATATGGGCTCATTTGCAGAAGAAATGAATCATTCAGAGATAAAGTTTGAGATGTCTCCGCTGATCTACCTTCTCTGCCGTGTGCTGTCGCCCATGTAACGACAAAAAATTTATTTATTTCAGGATTGTTGTAAGTAGCTTTCCATTTTAGCTTAGTTAAACTTTCGCCTTCTCGAAAAAGATGGAATACCATGTAGCGGCTATTTCTCTTTACTTCATGCACTACAATTTTGTAAGGATTCATCAAACGCTCCGTTGTACTCCTGCAATGGAAGCTGGGGTAACAAAGAAACTTTGGAATATTGGGGATATTGTGGATTTGCTGGAATAACTTACTTTTAAAAAAGCCCGAAGATTCGGGCTTTTTTGTCGTATCTTTGTGACATGAATAATCAAC
>JANYLL010000245.1 GCA_025357895.1 Ignavibacteriota bacterium | reverse complement strand
AGCACATTGGTGAGACAATGGAACTCGGATTTTGAGAATCTGAATTCACGCTTGGAAAATGCTGTAATTTTGTTTTATGGTACACGAAGCCATATACCCCACTCTTGCTGATGTCTTCCTCTCCCAAACGAGTGGGACATTGAAGGATGTGCCGTATCTGTATTTCAAGACGGAGCGAGCGAAGCCCTATATATCTATTACCTACGGTGAGTTTGGTACGATGGTTTGCAATCTTGCCGCCGCATTTTCAGCAAAAGGAATTCAACGCGGCGATAGAATTGCTCTTATCTCCGAATCGCGGCCCGAATGGGTGGCTACTGATTTTGCAGCCATACTTCTCGGAGCTATCACCGTTCCGATGTTTCCGACATTGACGGCAAAGCAAGTTGAATATGTTGTTCAGCATTCAGGCGCAAAAGCTATAATTGTCTCCAATGATCTGCAACTCGGGAAAGCAATAAAATCAGCAAAAGAGTGCGGGTCTCTTGAACTTATCATAGTGATGAATAAGTCCTATACCTCATCTGAGTCCTATAAAAGTCCTATTCCCGTCATCACCTTTGATGAACTTCTGTCATTAGAAAGTACAATTGATATTGAAGCCGAAGCAGCAAAAGCAAAGGGTGATGACGTAGTAACGATCATTTACACAAGCGGCACAACAGGTATTCCAAAAGGCGTGATGCTGACTCACCAGAATCTTGTTTCCAATGTTCAAGGCGCACTTGCTGCGCTTCCGCCTATCGGATTTCATGATGTGTTCCTTTCCTTTCTGCCGCTGTCTCACAGCTTCGAACGTATCGCAATGTATTTTCTTTTTTATGCAGGAGCATCAGCCGGGTTTGCGGAATCGATCGAATCTATTCCTGATAACATGCTGGAGATCAGACCGACGATCATGACGGGCGTTCCTCGTTTTTATGAACGGATGCATGGGCGCATTATGCGGACACGGGAAAAAATGCCGCCGGTAAAAAAGAAAATGTTCGATTGGGCTATGCGTATTGGTAATGAATGTGCGAATAGATTGGAAGGCGAACAGCCTTCAATGCGTGCATTGCTTGAGCGACCAATTGCTGATCTTTTAGTCCTGAAAAAAATTCGCGCACGAACAGGGGGACGAGTACGCTTCTTCGTATCGGGGGGGGCCGCGCTCCAAGCTGAGATCGGAAGAGCTTTTGCTGCATTCGGACTGGTCATTCTTGAAGGTTATGGTATGACAGAATCTTCGCCGATCATTTCAGTGACTTCAACAGAAAAAATTAAGTGGGGAAGCGTTGGTCCGCCTATTCCAAATATTGAAGTTAAGATCGCAGATGATGGTGAAATTCTGACCAAGGGTCCGCATGTGATGAAAGGATATTATCACGACCCTGAAGGAACAGCCGAAGCAATTGATTCTGATAATTGGCTGCATACCGGTGATATAGGAATTCTTGATGAAGACGGATATATAAAAATCACGGATCGCAAAAAACATCTCTTCGTTTCTGCCGGAGGAAAAAATATTGCACCAGCTCCTATTGAATCTTTGCTTGCAGGATCTAAATTTATCGAACAGATCATGCTCATCGGTGATAAGCGTGAATTTAATTCTGCGCTGATTGTGCCGGACTATGAAGCCCTACGCAGTTCATTGAACGATCTGCAAACACTGCCCAATGAAGAACTTGCAGTAAATCAATTTGTTCGCGATGAATTAACAAAAGAAATTGATCTTTTGCAAAAAGAACTTGCCTCTTACGAAAGAGTCAGGCGTTTTGCGCTTTTGCCCGAACAGTTCAGTATTGAGAACGGCATGATGACGCCAACCTTGAAAATAAAGCGCAAAGAAGTGGAAAATCGTTACGGAGAGCTTATAGACTCACTTTATAAGGATTTCAGAACTATCTGAAATAGCGAGTGTTTAATGAATATCATGTATTCAATTTTAGAACGCCTATGAAGCCTTTGAAACAGTTATTTATCCTAACCATCCTTCTTTCGTTAAGCACTCTATCATTTGCACAGGTATCAAAAGATGCTGCAGTGCAAATAGAAGTGACCGTTATCAGCACGCCTCCGATTTCTTTGGCTCTTCATTGGCCTGCGGATGCGAATGCTACTGGATATAATGTATATCGTCGTCTCAAAGGAGCGGCGAGTTGGGGAGCAGCAAAAAAATTACCGGCGAACTCTTCGCTTTATACTGACTCCACCGTTATCTTAGGAACTCGGTACGAGTATCGGGTATCGAAAACGGTCAAGATAGGCACGACAATTATTACTGCAACAGGTTATACAGAAAGCGGCATCTCAATTCCCGCTGTTAATGATCAAGGTAAATTAATCCTTTTAGTTGATAAAACATTTTCCGATAGTCTGAAGACGGAGCTTACACGTTTGGAAGAAGATCTTTGGAATGATGGATGGCAGGTGATACGTCATGATGTCGGACGAAACGATAAAGTACCGGATGTGAAAGCGATCATTGCCAATGATTATAATAATGATCCTGATAATGTGAAAGCACTTTTTATTTTCGGTCATGTCCCTGTTCCGTATTCCGGTTTTTTAAATCCTGACGGACATCCTGATCACTTTGGCGCCTGGCCTGCCGATGTGTATTATGGCGAATTCAATAGCGGCGATTGGACCGATACATATACGGATACTTCAAGCGGCAGACGACCTGCAAATCACAATATTGCTGGAGATGGGAAATTTGATTATTCGCAGATCCCGGATGTGATTTCTTTGATGATCGGACGCGTCGATCTATCAGATATGTCATCGTTTTCAAAAAGTGAAAAAGAACTCCTTAAGCAATATCTCGATAAAGATCATAATTTCCGAACAGGAATTCTGACTGCTCCGCCGCGTGCACTTCTCGAAGATAGCTTTGGCTATTTTGGCGGAGAAGCATTTGCTTCGAGCGGATGGAGGAATTTAGCTCCTCTTGTAGGCGTCGATAGTATCAAGGAGTTTAATACCGGATCCGGTAACTGGATGCCCGTCATTTCAACCCAGCCCTTTCTTTGGGCTTATGGCTGTGGCGGCGGATGGGATAATGGTGCCGGTGGCGCGGGCAGTACCGGAGAATTTGCCGGTTCGGGTGGAGATGCAATTTTTATGATGCTTTTTGGAAGTTATTTCGGTGATTGGAATACTTCAAATAATTTCTTGCGTGCTCCGCTTGCTACTTCCTATGGGTTAGGTTGTGCATGGTCGGGCAGACCGTACTGGGAATTATTTCCGATGGGATTGGGCGAACCGCTCGGATATTGTGCAAGACTTACTCAAAATAACGGCGGTGATTTTGTTTATAACTTTGCTGCCGCAGGAGTACACATTGCTTTGATGGGTGATCCGACTCTCGTGATGCATCCTTATGTTCCGCCTACAAGTCTCTCGGTAACAAGCGATGCCCAATATCATAACTCTGCAAAACTTTCCTGGCAGCCATCACCTGATAAAAACATTCTCGGATATAATGTTTATCGTTCGAAATCTCCCACAGGGATATACGAACTTCTGACTCCAAGTCCGATTAGCAGTCTGAGCTTTGATGATAAGAGTCCTTTTGTCGATACCAATGCCTACATAGTGCGGGCGATAAAATTGGAAACGACGCCAAGCGGCTCATACTATAATCTCAGTGCAGGTACCCGAAGCGTGATTTCAGGAATCGTTAAGAATGGTGTCGCAAATAACCAACAACGAGATGATCTCCAAGTAATGCAAACTATCAATGGAGCAGAAATTATTTTGCATAAATCCAATTCATCCTATATGACAATTGCGATCTATGATGCTTCGGGAAAAGTAATAAAGACATTAGATAATAGAGTTCTTTCTGCTGGAGTCTATCGCTATGATTGGCAAACTTCAACGGTTAGAAGCGGCATCTATTTTGTCCGCGCCGTTGGAATGCAAGAACCGTTGATAGCAAAAATTCTGGTTGTTCAGTAACTCAACAGGTGTCAGGTTTTAGGTATTAGGTGTTGGTATTATCCCTAACACCTAATACCGAAAACCGAAAATTATTCTTCGATCACAATCTTCCTACTCTCCCGCATTCCTCCGGCTTCCAAAGATAGAATATAAATCCCGCTCGTACCTTTGGGCAGATAGAGCGCAATATCCTGTGCTCCTTTTGCAGGAAAATATTTTGTACTGTGCGAAACCGTTCTTCCGAGCGCATCACGCAAGGTGATGTTCATATCCGATTGTTGATTCAATTGAAAACTTACATTGATCTGCGCCCCGCTTGAAACGGGATTTGGGCGGATAGAAATATTCGTAAAGATGGTGTTCGGATCATTAAGATAACTGCGCAGCACATCGCTTCCGCATTCGGCAACAGTAATTGTTACAGGAGCAAGAGACATGGGAGAGAGCACACACGATTGAAAAACAAGGTCACCGCCATTTAAGGTTACTGTCTGTATGCCAAGTAGAGTCGATGCGCTTTTGGCAATGTAGGTTTGGAATTGCACCGTTGCAATTTCCATTCCGGCAGTGATAGGGTTATTATCTGTTCGCGAAAGATCGAGTGATAAATTCCCTTTTGTCGGAGTGATAGAATTTAATTTCCATCCGGGACTTGCTGTTGCATTCGGTATACCGAGCACATCATCAAGATAACCAAGGGTCGCCGTAACCGATTGCAATCCGAGAGAAGGATCAATATTATCCTGCAAAACCAATCGCACATTTACGATGGCTTGTGCCTGCAACGTAATAAGTTTAAGATTCGGAGCAATGAACAGTTCGAGATGTGCTGTCTGCTTCGTTGTTGAGAGCGTTCCTTTTAGGCTGATCGACCGCGAGATTCCGCTTATGGTTGAAGTGTATGAGAAAATTGCCAATGAATCTCCGATTGCCGAAGGATCGAATGTAATAATAATATCTTGTTTACCTCCGGGCTGAATTGTAAGAGGCAGCGAAATATTCGGCGTGAATGTAAATTGATTGCCTAGAATATTTTTTAGTGAAAGAGCATCGAAGACGATGGGATCGCAGCTCGTATTTTGCAGAGTAAATGTATGCGTGGCAAGTTTGCAGAAGGAAGAAGCGAAGATACTATCGGCAGTTACAGTCAAAATCGAGCCTCCGACACGCGAGTTAGCACGTACAGTGATCAGCGTATCAATACCGATTCCGACAATATGGATTTGTGTTGTTCCATTCGTTTTTGCTCCGGGAGTAAGATGTAATGTATAAGAAAAACTTCCGCCGGGTAATATTTTAGCCGGAAGTGTGGACTTCACAAGAGTGATCCAATTTGCTCCGGTAAGATCAATAGTGTTAATGATGATCGTATCGCATGTGCCGAGATTTTTTATCTGCAGAGTTGTATCAATTGGAGTACATGGTGCAAGGCTATCGAGTTGTAGTAGCGAAAGCAAACTCAGCATATGCACCGGTTTATTCACAATGCCCGATACTTTCAACGTCACCGTATCAATTGCTCCTGTTGAAGAATGAATGACTGCTCTGACCGAATCGAATTTCGCACCCGGCGATAATGGATCTTCCTGGATTTTAATAAGAATACTATCCCCTGAAGAAATAGTCGTGGGTGGAGTGGGGCTTAGTACAGAAAAACTATTATCTTTCGTTGGGATGATACTCACGATCGTATCATATCCGCAGCTATTATTATAAAGATGGGTTGAAAGCTCCTGCATGGAACATGGTACCGTATCAGCGAAATGCAGTAAGCTTGTTTCTAACGCTGAGCCTGCAAGCGCTTTGCCTATGCCTGATATAGGAATACTTGTATCCCTTGTAGCAACAAGATCAAAACCGATCGTTAAGATAAGATTGCCTGAGATCAACCCGCCGACCGTTGGTTTATATTGTATGAGAATTGTATCAGCTTCTTTCGGTACTAACGTATCTACGATACTTTTATGCAGAATAGAATAACTATATTGCGCTGCCGCCGCTGCTGGCAGAATCGCAGCAGCCTTGATAAATAAATTTTTGCAGATCGTATTTTTTATAACGATCGTATCTATTGCCAGCGCGCAGATCGAGACCGTATCGAATTTTGCAAGTGCCGGAGTAAGATTTGTGCGCGGCTCGGATGCCGAAAGAATAAGTGCGCTGAGCTTGATCACAGTATCTCTGGTAATCCCGCCCGAGCGGATCGTCAGAGTTAATGTTGCAGAATACGATCCTGCCGCTAACGATTTTACCGACACCGGAATTTTTAGCGAACTTCCTGCAGGAATACCTGCCGGAAGCGGGGGCGGAGTGATCGTGAATGCCGTTGGATCGGATAGCGTCGCCGCTATGAGAGTATCAGCAGCGCATTGCCCGCTTTTTATTGTTACGAACGTATCGATCTTTGAGCAATCGGAGGAGAGAAGCAAATTCAGATCTTTCGAAAGAGTAACATTAAATCCTGGTTTTACGAATCCACGAAGTTTTACAAACGACTGGAAGATCTCACCACCCACGCTATATTTGATAAAGAGCTGCGCAGAATCGGCAGCGGAATTATCCGGAGTATAGGTTACCTTCACCGAATCACCGTTGCTATCGAGCGTCACAGGAAAGATCGGTGTTTTAAACGAAAATGTTTTTGAACCGGGTCCGGATACGATCTGAATGTCAAGTAATTTTACAGCAAGGCAATTGCTAAGATCGATAAAACGAAATAGGGAATCAACATTCAAACAACCTTGCGAGGTAAGGTCAAAAACTTTTGGGAATTGTAAAAGTAAATTATTTTTCTTTACTCCGAATGGATTAAGCCACAGCTTCCCATCAAGCGTTCCGGCATATACGGTATCGCTGCCTATATTATAGAAACGCGTATCGAAATCATTCTTTGGTCCGCAGTAATCTGTCCACGTCACACCCTGATCGATGGAATAAAATGTTCCGCTCTTACTCTGAACATACATTGCGCTCAGATCCCCGCGAATATCTCCGGTCAGATCGAGCGTTGCAGGAAATTGGTGAATGAGCCTCCAGGTTTTGGCATCATCATCGCTTCGTTGGATCTGGCGCGCACCTTCACCACAAATAAAATACGTGCGTGTGCCTTTAATTGCAAGTGGTTGCCATGCCTCTACCGCTTGTGCAAGACCTTGCCATGTCAGGCCGCCATCGGTTGTCGAACTATATCCTCCGGTCGGATACGTTGTTGCAAGTCCGTGTATGGAATCCGTAAATGCGATGCCGCACATATTGCTGTTGTTGCCGGTATTAGCCCAGGTCGTACCGAAATCAGTAGAGACCGAGCCATTCTGCCATTGAGATAGAATGAGGGCATGAGAATATAAATTATAATAGATCCCCATACCTTGTCCCGTTGGTGTCAGTGGGTTCCAGGTAATTCCGGCATCTGTAGTCATGTATACACAGGGATAACCCATTGTCTGGCTTTGGCAGAGCCAACCGGTAAGCGAATCCTTGAAAGAAAAATCGCGGATCGGAGCGATAAGATTGGGACGAGTATTGGTTTTTTGCCACGTAGTGCCGCCATCTGCTGTACGCCATATCTCTCCGTTTGTCAAGCCGACAAATCCGATCTGCGGAAATCCCTCGCGGTCAAGAAAGTGTATAGAATAGATCTGAGCACCGAAATCCCTAAGCATTTTCCATTGTCCCTGGGCAGCCGATACGAAAAGGATGAGAAAAATCAGCGATGTAATACTGCGATAAAACTTCATGTACGATTATGATGAGCTAATATGATCAAAGAATCCGCCGCAGCGAGTGAAACAAAGAATATGTTGGAGCATCTTTATGTTAGTGAATATCCCGATCGCTCCACGAAAGTTATATGTGATGACACAACGTTAGCTATATGAAAAGATACTTTTGCCTTTTTGGTTCTTTCTTCTTGATTATTTTTTTGGCGTTTTCTGCTTACGCCCAGGATGATGCTCCGCACGGGCAATGGAGTTTTGCTGCTTTTAGCGGAATCAATATCAGTATCTCTTCGGCGATGCACGGAACGATAGAAGACTACCACTCTGCCATCGAAAACGGCACTACGGCTACTCAATATCCTTTCGGCGGCAACCATACTCATAGCATTCCGGTGCAAGGACAGATCGCCTACCGTTACGCTAAAAGCCCGATGAGTATTTATCTCGCGGCATCGGCTTCAAGTTTTAATACCGGATTTGGTTTCAGGTATTCTCCGAGTGGAAGATACACGATGACGATCGGCACAACGACGGCAGGACTTGAATATACACTCGGTCAGCTGTATCAACATTGGAATTTCTTCGGAAGGCTCGGACTGAATTCAAGTCTGATCGTAGGAAATTACCGCATCCGAAATCAGGACCGCTTCATGGATGTTGCTCTTAGCAACAACGGAACGCGCTATGGCATAGAAATGGAAATTGGTGAGCGGTATAACATCAGCAGATCGCCGATCGGAATCGAAGCAAGCCTTAATTATACGAATGTTAATCTCATAGGTAAATCCTATACGGATCCCGCATTAAACCAAGGCTTGTTCTCACGAGGCTCCGGCGATATTAATGACGGAAAAAATCCGAATGATCCGAATGATAATGCAAGAGTAATTGATTATTTATCGCTCAGAGTCGGCGCAAGAATTTATTTTTAAGGGATGTAGTTTGGTAGGCGCAGACGTAATCCTCTATAAATCAGGAGGATAGTATTTGAAATGGATCATTTAATGCCACAACCTATCCATCGATAAGTCGTTTAAACAATACATACAAATACCATCCCCGTGGTAAACTAATACACGCACGAACTGATATTAGACGTGAGTAGTCCGATAATATGATAATTACGCCCGAATGATTTGAAACTTTCGCCTTAGCGCAGAATCAACTTCTTCGTCTCAATGGAATTGCCTGCCTGAATCCGGTAATAGTATGTGCCCGGAGCGAGTCCGCTCAGATTAACCGTTGCATGATATACGCCGGCTTCCTGAATTCCGTTCTCGATTGTCTGGATGTGGTTGCCAAGCAGCGAGAATATGTCAAGCCTCACGCCTACTCTCGAATCCAACTCGTAGTCAATCGTAGTGGTTGAGTTCGTTGGATTCGGGTGATTTCCAAGAAGGATTGTGTGTGCGGTTAGAGGATCCCTCTGCGGAATCACACTTGCAGGAGTGAGCGGTGATGCCGGAGTCCAGCATCCAGTCAAACCATCGGAGTTGAATCCTTGTACTGAGACAGAAGGTCGGAGGAGACCCGCCGTATCAATTTCCCGGGAATTCAGAAGGGGTGAAACAGAGGGATAAGTTGAGTCATAGCCTTTAGCGTCAGTAACTCTTACCAGATATCCGGCTGCAGCATTGCTATCGGCTGGGTTGCTCCAGGTTACCAGCAATTTACCAACCGTGCCCGGGACTATTTTGATATTCATCGCTAAGGGAATACCAGTTTTATCGTTAACCAATAACTTACTTGCATATGCTCTGGAGATACCGCCACTTTCATCACGCAAGCCATAGGCATAAAAGAAACATCCGGGCAGCGTGTCGTCGAGAAGATAGGTAAAGCTACCATCGCGCCCATTCGCCGAACCGATTCTCAGACCATCGAAGCCGCTGTCTTTAGCGTCGAGATAAAAATCAACAGTTCCATCTGAAGGTGTTCCAACAGTGTCCCAGGTGATGGTAACTTGTTTGCCGGCTTGCACGGCAGAAATACTGAAGTCCCGCTCCTTCAGAATTGCGCTTGCATCGATTGTGTCTGTCGTTTGGGCATTTGGTATATTGAGAATCCATTTGCCGGCGGCAGGAAGATGAAGCAGCCAAAAACTTTTTGTATTATCTTTCGATTCAGAATAAAGCACCAGAGTATCGGTCGATTTAGTAATCGTTTGTCCGCTGGGAGTAATGAGAGATGATGTCGAGACTTTGCTGCTGCTGGCAATACGAATGAGCACTTGCTCGGTATTCGGCGCTACGGTAATTGTCTTCGTCCGATTTTCTAAGATCGTGGACCCGCCTTTCTTCTTTGCCTGGGAAAGCCGAATGTTGCCTTTTCCGATATCAATAAATCCCGGAACGCCATACGACTTAGTCATGTCTACTGCAATATGCAACTTAATTGGGAAATAGCCTAAAAATAAATAGTCCAGATTAGCCCGGAGAACACCGTTATGCAATACGGCATCCCCTTGCCCGAGCGTTATTGGCAGACCAAGTACATTGTTCGCCCAGTCACCCCACTCGGTATTACCCGGCAGATTTGGAATGTTGATCGTGCCACGTGCTTTCCCGTCCTGCGCAAAAAGAGGTCTCCAGGTATCCTTGATTACGCCGTTTCCATTCAGGACATAAGCCGTACCACCTAAATTGCCGGCTTTAAAGGTGCCGGACATCGAAATATAATTATGCCAATCGAGTACGCACTTACCGGCACATTCGATCTGCCATATCACAACATTAAATAATCTTGCGACGACACTACCTTCGAGACTTGGAGTCTCGACATACTTGACATTCATATCACATTCGAACAAGTTGGGTTGGGCGAAAAGATTTACCGTGCCGCCAAACGACAAATCCAGTGGCGGATCCTGCATGCCCTTAATGGAGCCATTCCCTGATTTAAACCCGAGCGGAGTGTCTGCTATTGGAATCGATTGACCGAGATTCACTTTGAATCCTGCTGCATCCCATATTCCGTGTTTCCAGCCCATGTTCTCTTCAAATGTTGCACCTTTTTTTGATAAGAAAGGAGTTTTCAGTTTTGCACCAATGTCGAAGGAATCCGGCTCTCTATAATACGAGATGAAGGCATCCTTCAAACAGAATGTTTTGGCAAAAGGAATATCCTTCACATGCAGTGAAAAGTTTATACCTGTTTTTGTGATTTCAAGCGGCTGTAAAGAAATCATTCCTTTGTCCTTTGTTCCGAGAAATACAGAGCCGCCGCAATCTCCATCAAAGAGGCCTCCATTCTTAAGCTTCTCTGCGGGAAAAATGAGTGAAACTCCCACACGTACGCCGATGGCATGCAATCCGTCAGAACCGGGAATAAACGCTAAGGAGTCTAATCTGAACTGGAACCCTCCGAGCATAGAGGATACATAAGCGTTAAGCGCCTTACGGGCACCGAATGTCAAACCGGTACAGTTGATATTCAGACTCACGGGATCTCCGCGAAGATCGAATCTTCCCGTTGAAAGACCCAGAGGTAACGGAATGGTATCGAGATACCAATTTCCGGTAGTCTCAATTGATCCGTGGAGAGTGTCAAGGCGCATGTCGCCTTCGAATTTCAGGAAATTATTCACCACGATCAATCCTCTTGCAGCTATCATCCCTGCGCCTGCGGCTTTCCAGCCATAAGAAGATTTCACGAAGGTTAATCCGCCATCGGTGGTGGATTGTCTTCCGTCACAGAAACTCGCATCAAACATTATGAGCGGCAGACCATTGCAGTTGTAGGTATAGAATTTTTTTCGAACATTTACATATCTAACAATCGTGTCGCTCTCTCGGAGCAAATTAGCATTGGCTTTGAAGGTAAGCCTATACACTGAGTCCTGAAGTGGTTTCGTCGTGGCAAGAATGAGAATGGAATCACTTCGCTTACTTGTGCCGGTCGGACCAAATTTCTTAAAAACCTGATCAGGAGATTCCAGACGATTAATGATATCAATATCCGTAGGAATTAATGACTCGTTCAAAAAACCATAAGGTATGGTATCTCCCTTGATTCCGACTACGCAAGCCAACCACATTGAATCTCCCTGATCCATTTTGATGGTATCCAACACCTGATCCCCAAGATTGCCGGACTGATAATAATAAAACTGCATTGCCGCTTTCGGCGGCACATAGGTAATAGCGCCTGAACGAAGGAACATAAAGGAGTCCGTCTTACTCATATCCCTGAGAGCAAAGTTACCTGAGAAGGACTTGAGGTTTATGTCATAGTTTGTAACTGAGAGGGTGCCGGTACCGGTTTCGCCTGTACTGTCCGTCCACATACGACCAAATATTGCATAATCACCTACAGAGGTGATCGGAGTATTCAACACGAGTTCGAGCCACAATGAATTACTATTTTGTTTTGGACTTCTTCCCTTCAAAAAGCCTCGAATCGTATTTTTGGGATGAGTAGTGGTTACATAATAGGGAAAAAGAGGTCCGAAGACAGAATCGAGTTGTATTGCCTCTTGGGAGCCATACGTCCTCCAAGCCTCGAACGATATTCTTTGCTGTGCCATTGCCGGTGCAAGAAAAATGACATGTCCTGCAAGCACGAAAGTAAGGATCAATAGAAAGGATCCTAAATGCGAAGGTTTAAAATTCGTTTGGTTTTTCATAGTAAATGTGTACTTTAGTATATTTTACTCAGAGTCTCCGCAGAAATTTTGGCGCGATATCAAATGCTTATCAGCTCGCACGAACATCCATGTACAAACATACGGATGAAATGCCGTTACGTCCACCCATAATATAAATTTACCTTTGACACAGCAGTTGTAAAGTCAAATTTCGGATCTAACAGAGGGCTATTTCACAACTTCCACAACCTTCGTTACGCTCTCTCCGCAAGCGGTAAGTTTTAAAATATACGAGCCATTCGGAAGCGATTTCACATTCCATAAATTTTCATATGAACCCACATCATGCGCTTCACTTGCAATCGTTGTAATTTCTTTTCCGGTAATATCAAATACGCTCAAGACAACATCACTTCGCTTCGGAATGGAGTAGGTGATGTGCATTTCAGATTTTGCAGGGTTGGGGTAAATAAAAAAATGAGCTATTAGTTGAATAGAATCTTTTACTTTATTGGTAAAATCTGCAAGCGGACGACGCCAAAGACCTCCGGGAGAATTTGGTGTAACATAATATGCGCCTGCAAAAAGATAACCGTCTTTAATTTCAAATGCATCAATAACTACTGAATCAGGAACATTGTTGTTTTCAACTTTCCACGTTTTACCATTATCCGTAGAAAGAATAATACCATAGTATCCTCCCGCAAAAATTTTATTCCCAACTGCAACCATTGTCTTCGTTCCAAAATCACTTTTAACCGTATCCCATGTATAACCCTGATCTAGTGACCGGAGTATAATACCAGAAATTATTGTAAAAAGAGCTGAATCAGACGCAAATAGTGATAGTGTCACGTTAGATCGAATAGAAATTGTAGAAATGGAATCCCAAAAATCTCCATTGTTTGTTGATCTGTAAATTTCACCTAAAAGATTTTCAGTAAAGAGGATACCATCTAAATGCACGGGTGGTCGAAAGAGAAGTTTTCGAGAATCTATTCCTGAATAATAGTGACTAAATCCGCTATCAATAGGTATCCAAGATTTTCCGCTGTCCGATGAACGCAGAACTCCAGATCCATTTACATAATGCGAAAAAAGATAACCATTTTGATCCGCAGAGATAGTCAAACCATTGTTCGATAAGAATGACCAATTCTCGCCATCGTTATCAGAGAAGAATTCGCCGCCACCGATATTCGGCACGTAAGCAAATAAATAAGTGTCGAAAGAATAAAATGAAAGCACTTCTGCAGGCATTATATCGCTATGGAGACCTTTATTTACGAATTTCCATGTATTTCCATCATCAGATGATTTAACTACCCCACCCTCACTCCCAGCAAAAAGAAAATTTTTATTTACACAAAGCGCCTCAGGATTTAAAGGACAATTGGTCTTAACCCACTGCGCAAAAAGTGAGCAGTGGGTAAGACAGCATATGATAAGAATATTGAAAAAAGTATTTTTTTTCACTTAATGACTTGAAAACTCTTTGACTGCGTAAATCCCGAACCAGAAATGCGGCATATATACGTACCGGATTGAAGATTAAGGGGGCATTGGATTGTATTCCACCCTTTTAATGCATATTGTTCGGAAAACGATGTAATAAACCTTCCTAAAATATCGTAAACTTCCAGTTTTGGACGTTCAACGTCCCTATCTGTAAAGTACCATGCATTAAGACGATTCCCCTCTGGAGAAACGGAAACAAGAAGATTCTCATTCCCAGAAGATTGTTGCGACCTTACAGAATTATAATTGAGATTCCGTCGTCCGAATACCGTGAAATTTACTCCTAACGAGGTATCATTCGGTACATGTCCAATATATTTTGAATAACCTGCAGTGCTATCATCCCAAGCCCAAACATCATATTGTGCTGTCACAATCGTAAATGTTTTGCTTTGTGAATGAAATATTCCTTCGTTCAGTGTGTCTCCACCTATACCATTTGTTACCCGGCTCCATCCAGTTTGAAAATTATATTGTGAAAAATTCCAACCGCTCTTTTGTCCTATTCCGCCACTACGACCCCATGCGAAAAGAGGTGACGAAATTGAATCTATATCCCATAAAGTATCAAGAGTTACAGATCTGGCTACGGTTCTTACTTTTGCGTAATAAAGATCGGATTGTCCACCACCTGAGCTATTCAGAATATAATCCCATTTTCCAAATTTATTTTTAAAACTATCAGTGAATTGAATATTAGGATTCCAGCAAATATCAAAATACCATCCTATAGAATCTTTGCTCCAAGCTCCGTATTGTAAACTATCTTCAAAATGAAAATGCCGTATAAAATACAAGTTCTCTGTTGAAGATCCTGGGATAGGGTCAAGCATTTCATATAAATGTCCAATATCAAGATGACCATAACCAGTTGAATCTTTATGCGATCTCACACCTGCTGGACGAAATGCTGATGCTTTCAGCATACCTGCAACGTCTTCAGGTTCAAGCTTAATAGAAGTATCTTTTAAGAAAGTAGAAAGTACTAATCCTGCCGAACCAGTTACATGAGGGGCAGCAGCAGAAGTACCCCCAAATCCATTATAATTAAAACATGGATTCGTAATTTCTAGCAACCCCATATCTTGCTGTAAATTCCATGTGGTAAATGTTTCATCCCAGTTGCCATTTTTAAAGCAATTTATTTGGATATTACTACAATTATCGGTGGTAATACTATCTCCATGAGTTGGATCTCCTGCTGGGGCAATTAAATCCATAGTATAACCAAAATTTGATCCTAAAATTAATGATTTGTTCGGTTGACTTCCCCCAACGCTTATCATCCATGGTTCTTCATAGTCAGCTGGCCATGTTTGTTGGTGAGCTGTTTCATTGTTACCATTATCACTAATGGACGCCACTTGGACGACGCCATTCAAAAAAGCAAAATTGATAGCGCCATGAAGTGAAGGTACGGCATCACCTCCTCCAAAAGTATTGTCATTGATTACAACAGCAGAAGTATTAATGACATTTACACCATATCCATATTCCGATGAATCACTTTTTGCTGAAGCTTGAAAAACAGCAGCTACATAATCGCTATACGAATCACCAACATCTTGCCCAAAATTGCTTGCAGCAAGAATTGCAAGACTGCAACCCATACCTTCGTCAATAGTATCAATAAGATCAGAAGGCAATACACCCCAACCACCTGCTATCCCAGCTACAGAAGTAGCATTTCTGTTAGTTAGTGCTCCTATAATGCCGAGACAAGGAGTCCCATGCGCTTGATGTTTGTTTATTGGATCAAAGGTTACCGTATGTCCAATCTTATTTAATGTAAACTGCTCTCCAAATCTAACGTGTTTTCCTAAACCTAAACCTGCCCCAAGATCAGGATGCATAAAATCAGCACCGCGATCAAAGAGTGCTATTACAATTTTTGGATTCCCTACTTCATAATCCCAAGCTTTTGGTGCATTGATCATATCATGCAGACTGTATTCACATCTGTCATAATAAAGAGTATTATCGTGGGGGTGACTTGGTTTAGTATGAAGTAATCTACCTCCCTTACGATCTGGCTCTGCAAAGAAAATGTCTTTAGGAAATTCTCGCGTCAGTATATAACTGAGTAATAAAGGGTTTGTTGCGGTATCATATGAAAGGACCATCCAATTGTAATGATCGCATCCAATCGTATCTCCTCTACGTGTAATCGAATATTTATCAATTGGACTTGCA